>CAZCIV010000099.1:0-8501 GCA_964498595.1 uncultured Flavobacterium sp. | reverse complement strand
ACCTTATGAAATGAATACTATTCATAGAGGTTTTGCAGAAATTATGTTAGCAGGTAAATTAATATGTAATGGTTATGTTCAATTTGGAAAAGATTATTTTATTTATATAAAAAAAAATGCAATTCTTGAAATGGGTAATATGTCATCTATTGCTTCAAGCTCAAAAATAATTTGTACAAATTCTGTTACTTTCGGTGATTATGCAAGAATTGGTTCAGAATCACAAGTAATTGATACTAATTTTCATCAAATGATTGATGTTCTAACAAATGAAAAACTTGGGATTTCAGCACCAATAAGAATAGGTGACTATAATTTTATTAGCAATAGAGTTACTATTCTTTCTAAAACATATACCCCAAATTTTTGCACTATTGCATCTAATAGTTTGTGTACAAAAGATTATACAACTTTGGGCGAAAACATATTAATTGGTGGTGTTCCTGCAAAGTTGCTTAAAACTAATATTTCGCGTGATTGGGAGGGTGAGAAAGAAGATATGGATATTTGGTTGAAGATTTAACAAAAAATTAACACGAATTTATCTTTTTTTTTTTCTTAATTTTAAGAAAATTTAAATCTTTTAATTATGAAAAAATTAGTTTTCTCTCTTTTGTTTAGTTTTCCAGTTTTACTTTATTCTCAAATAAATACAAGAACTGGAGGTTCAATCAATGTTTTGCCAAATTCTCCAACTACAAATACAAATGTCGGAATTGGTACAAATACACCATCTGAAAAATTAGATGTTAATGGTAATGTAAAATCAAAAAAAATTATTGCATTGAATACCGAAAATTCAAGTACTTTTTATGGAAATGAATATTCATGGTATAACTCTTCACAAGTATTTGGCGCAGGGAAAGAATTGCCGTCATCTATATTTGGAACTAAAAATTATATGTTTCAATTTTTTGATTTACATGGAAATAATTCAGTTCCAGATGGTGTGGTGGAAGGAGATGATTATTTAGCATTTGAAATTAAAGATAGAGGTAGTAAAAGAAGATTTTTATTTGATGCTCATATTTTAGGTGGATCAACAAATGGAAGAACAAGATTTATTTTAAATGATAAAAATCAAAATTCTTTTTTTGATATATATGATACAGGTAATGATGTAATTACAATTCAAGCTCCAAAGTTGAATACTAGATTTGTAATTGGAGCTTTTTCGGATGATGCCAACTCTATAGGACACAAATTTTTTGTTAAGAATGGTAGTGCTAAAATAGAGGGGAATATATTTACAGATTCAAATATTGGTATAGGAACTAATTTGTTTACGGATGGTTCAGATAATTATAGATTATCAGTAAATGGAGCTGTTAGAGCACATAGAGTTAAAGTTTATACTACTTGGGCTGATTTTGTCTTCGAGGAAGGATATCAACTTACTACTTTAAAAGAAGTTGAAAAACATATTAAAGAGAAAAGACATTTAAAGGATATTCCTTCTGCTAAAGAAGTTGAACAAAACGGCATTGAGTTGGGCGAAATGAACAAATTATTGTTGCAAAAAGTTGAAGAATTAACTTTGTATATAATTGAGATGAATAAGGAATTGGAGAAAGTTAAAACTGAATTAAATAATATAAGAGATGAAAAATAAACTTATAATATTGATAGTAATATTATTCTTTTCTGTATCTTTTAATTCCTTTAGTCAAGAAGTTAAAATTTTTAATGTTGAATTAGCAGATAGATTTAACATTCTAAAATTTGAAAAAGATGGTTCTTTTCTAATTTATAAAGGAAAAGAGACAGAAAAGATTAACTTTTTTAATCAGTATAAAATTTTGGATTTTTTTCAAACATTTCCTGATTCTAAACGAAATAGGACTTTAAATGTTTTTACTTTTGTAGTGCAGGAAAGTGATTTTGCAACTAAATTGATCCAAAATTTTCCAAGTGAATTTTTAGGATTTGAAGATATGTCTAATTTTAAAGTAGAATTCACAAATACTTATCCAAATGATTATGGTACAACTAGTCCTGTGGCAAATTTGGGAGTTCCTCATAGTTTGAAAAATTTTGATTATATTGGTGTACCTAAAGCATGGGACTTTACAGAAGGACTTACAGAGATTAAAATAGGTATTTCTGATAGTAATATTGATGAAAATGATATTGATTTTATGTATAAAACAACTTATCTGCCATCTTATTATTATTTTAACGGTACTTATGTGAATTATTATAATCCTCCATATTCAATGTCTAATGATTCATGGCATGGTACTGGAACTGCTGCAATAGCCGCAGCCCAAGGTAATAATGCTAATGGTATGGTTGGAGTATGTTCAAATTGCTCTATAGTTGCTACTCATTATGGTTATGGTTCACCAGGAACTTATATTAATCCAACGCCAAATTTAAATAATCTACTTCAATTAGCCATTTCAGGTTCAAAAGTTATAAATATGAGTTGGACATCTTATTCAGTTTCCCCTCCCAGTACCTATAATTATCAGCAATGGATTTTTGATGAATTGCACGATGATTATGGTGTGATATCTGTTGCGGCTGCAGGTAATATAAATTCATATAGTGCACCATACGCTCCTAATTATATTCTTTATGGATATCCAGCTTCATATAATCATGTTATTTCAGTAACTTCGGTTAATCATAAAAATGCGAATTTTTTTGATGAGGTTTTGAATTATGCTTGGGGTCCAGTATCGTGGTATAACGAAGATATTATTAGTCCAACAGGTACATATGTTGATGGTGTTTTCAGTTCGTATTATGAAGGGCATACAACTAACGATCAAGTTGATATATCTGCTCCTGGAATGTATGTTTTTCAATATCCTTGGCATGTTTTGTCTCATCTTGACTCTTCTGGTAATCCTTTAAGATATGGTTCTGGTACTTCTGGAGCTGCACCACATGTTACAGGAACAGTTGGCTTAATGTTGTCATTAAACACTTGCCTCATTGCAAATGAGGTAGAGGATATTTTGCAGTTAACATCTAAAAATATTGAAGCAAATCCTAATAATCATATGTTTGTAGGTCGTTTAGGTTCAGGTAAATTGGAAACAGGAGATGCTGTAGAGTTTGTTTCAGAAGCTATGAATTCAAATGGGAATGCTTTGATAGATGGTCAAGATTTTTGGAGGTTTAATTTTAACCTAAAACATGTAATGAATAAGTTGACAATTTCTAATCAAATTTTCAGAGACAATAACACATCAGATTTTACAGCAAAAAATGTAATTGATATAATAGAAAATTCAGATTTTAAACCTAATAATAGTGGCTTTGTAGATTTAAGAGTGGATTCAGCTATGGTTTTGTGTGAAGCATCTTCAGAACGAAATTCAAATTATGAAAAAAAAGAAAGAAATAATCTGATTGAGGATTTAAAGAGTAATATAATTTTATATCCAAACCCCAATAATGGAAGTTTTAGAATTAGTTTAAATGATACTTCAATTAATGAATCTACAATTGAAATTTTTGATATTTATGGCAAACTAATTTTTTCGGATAAATCAAAAAATCAAGATATTAATGTTGAATTACCTACAATTGCAAATGGTGTTTATGTGGTTAAAGTTAATACAAATACAAATATTAGGAATTTAAAATTTATTAAAAAGTAGTTTTTAAAGGCTAGTTTTTAATCTAAATTAGCCTTTATTTTCTTTCCAACAAGTTAAATACTTCTCAGCAATAAATTTATAATCATGCTCTTTTTTAATAAAGTTTCTAGCATTTTTAGAGATTTCAATGATTTTCTCTGGGTGCTCAATTAAAAAGGAAAGTTTTGCTGCAATTTCGTTTTCATTGGGTAAAGCATTAATACAAACTTCATCTTCTTGCAACTGATACTGATTTAAAAATTCGGTTTCAGCACCAGTAAAAACCACTTTTCCTTTCGCCATAGCTTCTAAAGCATTATACCCTTGTTCGTATGCAAAAACTTGGTCTAGTAGAATATGCGCTTTGTTATAAATGGAAATATATTCGCTGTACGGAAGGTTTTCGGTTACGACTATTTCTACTTTATCAGTATGTTTTTCTCGAATGATTTCTAAAGCTTTTTCGAAATAATTAATTCCTTTTTTAAGATAACTCAATCGATTAATACCAAGAAAAATGATGATTTTATTTGTGTTTTCTATAGGTTGAAAAACAATTTTATCTGTATTTATAGGATTTGGAATAAACGTCGTTGTAAACCCCATTTTTTGCATCGGAATTTCGTAATCTAAATCAGATGTGATTAGTTTTTGACAGTTTTTATTTAACCATTTAAAGGTTTTTCGATAACTTTCTTTTCGATATTTTAAAGAAAATTGAAAATGTTTTTCCAACGAATTATCTTCAAAATAAGGTGTTAAAACTGAATATTTTAATTTATTTTGAAACCAATAATCCACGACAGGAACTTCATCACCACAAATTAATAAACTTCGACTTTTGATTTTTTTGAATAGCTTTTTATATAAAAAACATGATAAAATTGGATACGTTTCTATAGCATCAGAATTAATCAATTGTACATGATTAAAATCTTTTAACTTTGGTAAAAGCAGATAAAAACGAATGGCTTTTTCAATTTTTTCGAAATCTACACCAAAAACTTTTCGAATGCTTTTAAATAGAAAATTTGCAATTTTATTATCATTACATATTCGAGCATAAATTGAATAATCAACGAGAAACTTTTTAAATTTATCACCACAACCTACAATTGTTATTTCATGACCAAGCGCTTCCAATCCCTCTTTTAAAGAATTGTGTAAACGACTGTATTCACCTAACAAAAGTATTTTCATGTGATGGTTCTAAATTCTAAATTCTGACTTCTAAATTCATATCTTTGTGTAAATATAGTACAATTGCTAAATATGTATCAAAAATCGGATATTCAAATTTTAATTGCCACGATGAATCGAACTAATTTCGATTTTTTGAAAGCGATGTTTGTATTTTCTGATTTTTCAAATTTTAATTTATTAGTAATCAATCAAACGACATCCGATAAATTATTACAATCTGATTTTGAAAATGTTGAAGTAATTAATTCTTTTGATAAAGGATTGTCTAAAAGTAGAAATTTAGCATTACAAAAGGCTTCTAAAGATTTGGTTATTTTAACTGATGATGATGTGGTTTTTCAATCGAGTTTTGAAAATTTTGTCTTAAATGCATTCAATTCCAATTCTAGTCATGATGGTTTTCGATTTCAGTATGAAAATGAAAATGGAAATTTTCCCAAAAAATATCCAAAACGTTTTTTATCAAAACTTTCAAATTTTGAAATATTAAATGCATCTTCGGTTGAATTGGTTTTTAAAAAGAAAAGTATAAAAACTAAAGGTTTATTATTTGATGATAATTTTGGCTTGGGATCTACATTTTACATGGGAGAAGAAGCTATTTTTGTTTCAGATGCCATTAAAACGGGTTTAAAAATAGGTTTTGTTCCCAAGACAATATTAATTCATTCCGATTTATCAACTGGAGAAAAAACAAGTAGTTCTGAATTATATTTTGTACAAAGCGCTGTTTTTTATCGCATTTTTGGTAAAATGTATTTATTTTGGGTAGCTTTGAAATTATTTTTTGATTTAAAACAAAGTAAAATTAACTTTACTCAAGTTTATTACTTATTCATTCAAGCGCTTAAAGGAAAAAAAGCTTATGTCAACGCTACAAAATTGTAAAATACTTTCTATTCCAAAAATCGAAGACCCAAGAGGAAATCTTTCGGTTATTGAAAACAATGTTATTCCTTTTGAAATTAAACGCGTTTATTATTTGTATGATGTTCCCAGTGGTGCAGAACGTGGTGGTCATTCTCATAAAGAACAACAAGAATTTTTGGTCGCTTTGTCTGGAAGTTTTGATGTGATTTTAAACGACGGAAAAGAAGTAAAAACGATTACTTTAAATAAACCATTTGAAGGACTTTTGATAACGAATGGAATTTGGCGTGAATTGAAGAATTTTTCATCTGGTGCCGTTTGTTTAGTTATTGCTTCTGATGTTTTTGATGAAGACGATTATATTCGAGAGTTTGAGGAGTTTTTAAAATTATCTTAGTGATAAACAGAAAAATCAATTCCTTGTTTTTTTAATGCGTGTTTTATTTTTAATAACGCTTTTAAAATATAAACAGGGGTGATTAATAATATTTTTGTTTTTAAAGAGATTGGTGTCGTAATTTCATTTAAATACAATTTAGACTTTTTTATGTCACCTGCAATTCTGAATTGTAATGCATATTCAGTGCGATATAAATCCAAATATTTTTTTAAACTCAAGTTTGACAGTTCCACTTTCTTAAACTGATTAAAATCTAGTAAAGTTTTTTTTGTAATAGGAGTTTTTGAAAGTTGGTTTTCTAAAGCAAAATTGTATTCTATAGTTTTTAAATTAGTAATTGCAACGTTATGTTCTAATGCAATCTTTGTAAAAAGTTCTAAATCTTGTCCGCTACTAACCTTGGGGTTAAACATAAAATTGGTACTAAATATTTTTTTTGGAATTGCCAATGCAGATGTTAATGCAACTCTGTAATACATGCTTGAACTAAATATATCTTTAACGATACCACGATAATCGCTATTTAAATGAGAACCATAATCAATATTTAGTATCTTATTTTTAGAAATTTTCATAGAATACCTACTACAATAAATACCGCAGTTTGGATAATCATTATACAGTCTTACAATTTCTTCAAGGTGATTTGGAAACCAATAATCATCTGCATCTAGAAATGCAATTAATTCTCCTTTTGCTTTTTCTATTCCTAAATTACGTGCCGTTGCAGCACCTTTGTTTTCTTGATTAAAAAGTTGAATTCTTGAATCTGAAAATTGTTTAACTCTATCAATACTACTATCTGTTGAACCATCATTAATAATTATAATCTCAAAATTACTATAGGTTTGAGAAAGTACAGAAGATAGTGTATTTGAAATACTAAAATCTTTGTTGTAAAGAGGAATAATTACAGATATTAATGTCATATCATTCCTGGATGTATTTGCGATTTTTAATTTTTTCAAAAGAACTCATTTGCTTTTTTGCATAAGTATGAATCAATGTTGTCTCGATGTCTATTTTCGGTAAGTTATTTTCTTCAAAACCATTTTTCACAAAAAACAAATTATTCCCATAATTGTTAGAACCTACAAGTCGATAATTTTTAGATTCAGCTAATTTATTTAATGCAAAAGTAGATGCTCCATAATAGTTATCATTTTCTAAAGCATTATTTACTTTATTTGTGTAGGGTACAATTAAGTTTTCTTTTCCAAATGCCAATTGACTTTCAATAACGACTACTTTTGGGTTTACACATTCGATAGCTTTCCAAACCCAATAGTCATTGCTGTCTATGTCAATTGATAGTAAATCTATTGAACCTTCAAAACCTTCTCCGCTAATTAATGAATTTATATTTTCTGGTGTTATAAACGCAGTTTTAAATATTGGTTTTAAGCTCCATTTATTTGGTATTCTTTTATAAAAATCTTTGCCAATTGCTATTGCTTTTTTATCTGCATCTATGAATAATCCATGCCATCCAAAGTTTATAGCTAAATTAGCACAATTGCTATTAATTCCATCATTAGATCCAATATCAACAAATGTTTTATTTTCTGTACCTAGAATTGAAAATAAATACAACAGCTTACCATCTTCTTCAAATTGTGAAAAAACTTTAAATCCAGTGTCATTAAAATTCGGAAGCATTCCATTTTTCTTTGCTTCTAAATATTGTTGTTTTAGTTGTATTTGCGCTATTTGTGTAGTTGCCGAAAACTTATCTCTTAATAAAAAAGGATAGAAATTTTTCTTTATAATATATTTAAAATAACCCAACATTTTCTATTCTATTTATATTTATTTTCGAATAAAACGATACAATTTCTTTGTAAAAATAGTATTTTTGAAATCAAATGAGAACTAAAGTTATTAATATTGTTTCTTTCAACAATCCTTTTCCTCCTAAATATGGTGGTATAATCGATGTTTACTATAAAATTGAGGCATTATATAAAATTGGTTATCAAATTCATTTGCATTGTTTTGTAGAGCCTTTTTCTTCGTTTTTGATTAATAGGTGGCATTTTGGGCGGATGTTGCACTCTGTAGAAGATTCGGAGAGAAAATGGTTGAAAAATAGAGGTTTATGAAAAAAAGTTGATATTTCATTACATTATTTATGTGATCTAATTAATCTATTCATCATTTCAATTTCTGAGCTGCTTTCAAAGCTGAATCAATAGAATTCGAAGATCCAGTTATTGGAATGTATGGCTTATCATATCTGGCGAGAACGAATTTAATTCTACTATCACCCATAGCTACTTTGTTTGTCTTCAAGTATTCAATGAATTGAGTAATCTGTCTTTCAGTTGGGTAGCCTGCTTTTTGTCTAAAAGGCAATAAGAAAAATGCTGTTTTACCAGCTGCTAAAACATTATGAATAAAATCGACTTAGCTTCTCTTTCCAAAATCATCTGGGT
>CAZCIV010000098.1:0-8559 GCA_964498595.1 uncultured Flavobacterium sp. | reverse complement strand
GGCATAATATTTATCATAGTGAGTAGCATCTTCACTATTTGTAATTTCTGATAAAATTGCTATAGATTTTTCATATTGCAAATTATCATTTAGTGTTTTGATTTGATTTTCTAATTTTTTGAGTTTTTCAGATTGCCCAAAAGATTGAGTAAATACAAATAATACGAAAAGCAAAATAGGGAAATGCTTTTTAATCATACCAGAATTTTTTTCCAAAGATAAGAAACACCTTATTAAAACTATAAATAAGTTTTGTTTTTAAAATATTGATTTTTAATTTTTTAGGAAAAACTACCCAGCGGGTAGTCGTCAAAACTACCCGTTAACTACCCGAACAAAATTAGATTTTAATATAAGTCTCCCTCAACTTTGTGGCAAACAAAATACAAATGAAAATTTTAGAACGTATTAAAAACTATTTCCGTCTTTTCTCCATTAAAAGAAATGAGGCTATTTACACCTGCATTCAAAATGATATTCCTTTAACTGATCAAAATATTAAAGAAGTAATGGAGATTTTGAAACAAAAGGAAAATAAAGAGTTATTAAAAAATTTTAAAAAAGAAAACTAAGAAAATACTCTCGATGTACTTAATTAAGTATTGAATTACATAAAACTTTTGAATTAAAAACTATGAACAAAACAATTACATTATTTTTTTTGATACTGGTCTCAGTCAACAACATTTCAGCACAATGCACAACAGGATATAACGGTAACAATACCATATTTACCGAAGCCTTACGAACAGGGCAAACTTTTCAAGTTACATGCACAGGTTTGTTGAGCACAATTGTTTTTAATCCTACAAACCCTAATGTCGATGATTTGAGAGGTCAGAATGTTTTTGTTGGAGTTCGTTTAAGAGATAATGCCGGTGCTATCATAGCAACAGCAACTATAAATGGAGCTTCAAACACAGACCAATGGTTTAATGGTGCGACTATTACGGCTGATTTTACAACTGCAAACCTTACATTAACTGCAAATACAACCTATCGTTGGGAGGTTTTTGAAACTACAGATAATATACCATTATTCTTATTTGGTAGAAATAATACAAACCCATATGCTTTAGGGAATTATTTTCAAGACAATACTTCTATTTCAGGAGCAGATGCAGAGGATTGGACTGTTAATGTACAAGCAAATTTAAGTTCTGAATTATTTGAACAAGAACAAATAAGCGTTTATCCAAACCCCTCAAACGGAATTTTTAACATTGAAAATGAAGGTTCTACTATTATTGAAATATTCGATATTTTAGGAAATCAAATTACAACACAAAAAGCAAATGTTGGTACTACAATGGTGGATTTAAATGGGTTTACAGCAGGCATTTATTTGGCTAAAATCACCACCGAAAACAACCAAACACAAACGGTAAAATTGATTAAACAATAACCTTGAAAAACATAGAAAAATATCGTTTAGAAATTCTATTATTTATTTTATACACTGGTATAATTTATATCATATTATCTTTTTTTATTAACTAATTATGAATCAAATGAAAATGAAAAAATTACTCATTGCCACACTTTTACTAGGTGCTTTTCAAACACAAGCACAAGAAGCAGTAGCCACCTCTGGAGGTAACGCTTCAGGAACAAACGGAAACGTGAGCTACACAGTAGGACAAGTGGTTTACACAACTAATACCGGAACAACTGGTTCAGTAGCACAAGGTGTGCAACAACCTTTTGAAATTCAAACGGTGTTAGGTGCAGAGAATTTCAACATTAACCTGCAATTAGCGGTGTATCCAAATCCAACAACCAACTGGTTACAACTTGAAGTAAGAAACACAGATTTCGCAAATCTTTCGTATAAATTATTCGACTTAAACGGAAAAATGATTTTAAATGAAAAAATTACTGCCGAAACATCTTCTATTCAAATGGAACACTTACCAGCAGCAATTTTTTTATTAAAAGTTGTTAGCCACAACAAAGAGGTAAAAACATTTAAAATCATTAAAAAAGAGAATTAATCATGAAAAAAATTTACACATTAATTATATTTTCTTTCTTAACATTACAAACGTACGGAATGAATTTATTCGTGCAAACACCTAATAATGGAACCATTTCATTAGATGTAGAGCCATCCGATAGTGGAGAAAATATTAAGAACAAAATATTTGATCAAATTTCAATTCCAGTTATAAACCAAGTCATATCTTGGAATGGTACAACAATTCAAGACGGTCAAACACTTGCTGATTTTGGTATTGTAAATAATAGTACAATTGTATTAACTGTTACAACCACAACTCAAGTACCTGAAAAAATGAGCTACCAAGCCGTAGTGCGTAACACTACTAATAATTTAGTAACCAACCAACCGGTAGGCATGCAAATTAGCATTTTACAAGGTTCGGCTACAGGAACAGCCGTTTATGTAGAAACACAAACTCCAATCTCTAATGCGAACGGATTAGTGACGCTAGAAATTGGTGGTGGTACAGTAGTTTCAGGAAACATGGCTGCAATCAACTGGGCAAACGGTCCCTATTTCATCAAAACAGAAACCGACCCAACAGGCGGTTCTTCCTATACTATTACAGGGACTTCTCAATTATTGAGTGCACCTTATGCTTTATATGCCAAAACTTCAGGAAGTTCTACACCTGGTCCAGCAGGTCCACAAGGTATTCAAGGTCCAGCAGGTCCAGCAGGAGCAAACGGTTTAGATGGTGCTACGGGTCCAATGGGACCACAAGGTCCAGCAGGAACGCCTGGTGCTAACGGACAAGGTGTGCCAACAGGTGGAACAACAGGTCAAGTTTTAGCTAAAGTAAATGGAACTGATTATAATACACAATGGGTAACACCAAATGCTGGTGGAAGTGGTGCTTCAGTTCAACTAGTTGCAAATAAAGTAGGTGGTTCATCAGAAAATTTACCTGTAGCAGTTTCTAATAGTCCTACAACTATTGTATTTAACAATGTTCTCAATTCACCAACTTTAGGTACTTACAACACTAGTACTGGAGTTTTCACAGTTGGAGCTTCAGGAGCAGGGACTTATCTAATTCAAGTAAAACTATTATGTAATGATGCTTCTCCTGCGTCTAGTACGGTTCCACCTTACCTTACATTAATTAAAAATAATGCTACTTATGGGTCTAATGGTGGAGATGTTTTTTATGGTGATTATCCTCCTTTACATAACGTATTGCCAACAGGTGTTAGAGGACAAGGTTCTTTGACTAAAGTTGTTCAGTTGGCTGCTGGTGATACATTTAGAATTGTGGCAGTAAGTGCTAATAGTTCAACAGTTGCTCAACCTACTTCAACTGTAGCAGGATCGAATATTACAGTGGTGAAGTTGTAAAAGAAAACACTTAATAAACAAAAATCACAGCTGCCGCACGACCCGAGCGTAGCGAACAGACGAAGTAATCCTTTCGTGTGGTTCCGTTAACTAATATATACAACCAAAACGGCATCAAGAAACACCATCTTGGTGCCATTTTAAAAAAAATATTAAATGAGAAAACTCTTCTTTTTGGGTTTAAGCCTTTTCGCTTTAAACACATTCGCCCAAGCTCCAGAAAAAATGAGCTACCAGGCTGTAGTGCGTAACACTACCAATAATTTAGTAACCAACCAACCGGTAGGCATGCAAATTAGCATTTTACAAGGTTCGGCTACAGGAACTGCGGTGTATGTAGAAACACAAACTCCAACCTCAAATGCAAACGGTTTAGTGAGCTTAGAAATTGGTGGTGGTTCAGTAGTTTCAGGAAACATGGCTACTATCAACTGGGCAAACGGTCCCTATTTCATCAAAACAGAAACTGATCCAACAGGCGGTTCTTCCTACACTATCACAGGTACTTCTCAATTATTGAGTGCACCTTATGCTTTATATGCTAAAACTTCAGGAGATGGTTGGAATAAAAATGGAAATATAGGAACTGTTGAAGGAACAAATTTTATTGGTAATGTAGATAATAAGTCACTAGAGTTCAAAGTAAACAATGTCCGTTCGGGTTTTATATCAAATAGCAGTTTAGGATTAAATACGTTTTTTGGGTATAATAGTGGCGCAATTACAGTCCCTTCTGGAGGTCTTGATGGTAACTGGAATACGGGTGTAGGTTACAATACTTTGAGTGCAAACACAACAGGACATGCTAATACAGCACTTGGAATAGGAACTTTAAGATACAATACAACAGGAATTCATAATGTGGCAGTAGGAGCTGATGTGCTAGAAAATAATTTATCAGGAGTTTATAACGTAGCTGTAGGATCTCAATCTTTAAGGTCTAATACATCTGGTATTAATAATACTGCTTTAGGTCGTAATACTTTGTTTTCAAATACAATTGGAGCCAATAATATAGTTATTGGATATAATTCGGTAAGCAACGGAAATAATCATAATAATGTTATCGCTATCGGTACAAATGTTAATTTACTAACGAATAGAAATAACGTAACTGTAATTGGGAATAATATTAGTAATGCTTCTATTACACAAGATAATATGACACGTATTGGAAGCAACGTTAATACATTAACTGAAGTAACAGGACAACTAAAAGTAAATGCCCAATCGACTTCCGATAATTTTACGTTTCCAACGACAAGAGGTACTGCAAATCAAGTGTTGACTACAGATGGTGCTGGAGCAACGCAATGGGTAACACCAAGTGCTGGTGGAAGTGGTGCACAAGTAGCCTTGATTGCTACAAAAACTACTAATCCTCAAGTTTTAGCATTAGCTAATGGACTAAATACAGGTGATTTGGTAACGTTTGACAATGTGGTTACCTCGAACACTACTTTTGGAAGCTATAATACAGCTACCAATACTTTCACAGTAAATCAAGCTGGAGTATATTGTATACAAGCAACTGTTCGTACCCCAGATGCACCAACTCCAAGCCAAACACCCAATCAGTTTTTGTTTGTGGATTTTGATAATGCAGGTATAACAGGTATAAATACAATGTTTACAGAATATCCTGTAGCCAATCCCGGAAATTTCCCATCTGGGGTGAAAGGAAAAGGATTTACATCTGTAATGATGTATTTAACTGCAGGACAAACTATAAATATCAAAGGTTTAACAGCGAATTCAGGTACCCTCAGTCAAGGCTTAAGTACGAATGGTACTTGTAAGTTCATGATTTTTAAAATGTAAAAGAATAATGTTTTATAAGGATTACATGTTTCTCAAATATTCTTAAATTTGTAAGACATTTATTAAACGAGTCAGCAATGGCTCGTTTTTGTTTTTATAACAAAGGCATTCGTAAGCATTGAAATTTCCCCCATTTTTATGATGTTGATCCCAACACTTCGGAGAAACATAACACAAGCAACTCACACATTGTTAAAAAACACACTATTGAAACCCCACAATTTTTAAAGCTCCTGCTTGCAAATCATAATCCACAGCATTAACACGCTGAAAAAACTCTAAATACAACAAATAAAATACAGTAGGACTTTGAGGAAGAGCACAATTAAACTCTAAATTAGCTTCAGTAGCATCTTGTAAGGATAAAGTAATTTTATTACTACTGTTTTGTATAAATGAATTTTGGTGTTCAAAATCCAAACCAACAACTATAAGTTGTAAAGTAGCATGAGTAGTATGAGGCACTTTCTTCAAAAGTCTCGAATTAAAATTAGAGACAGTCAAGTTTCCTTCCAACAAATCTACGGCATACGTAAAAGGAAAAACGGCGTCAAAAGACAGATTTTTATTAAATTCAAAACGCTCAATAACCTCTTTTGCCTCAACTGTTTGCAACCCATTAATCACAGAACGTTTTCCCCGAGCACTAACCAAGTCCAATCGACTAAGCTCTTGAAACAAACCCAAAACTCGATTATGTACATAAGGAATATGCAGTTGCTTTAAATAGGGTTGAAGGCTGTTTCTAAAATATTTACCCATTTCTGCACAATGAGCAAATTCACTACTATTTTCACGAACTCGTGTATAATTCTTATCATTTTTGATTTTATCACCATCAAAGCCACCCGTTTTCCGAACAACAATTTTACCATTCATTTCATAAAATGATAAACCATCAAGTTGTCCCGTAAATTGTATAATTCCTTTTAACTTACCCATAAACCATTGTTTTAATATAGTAACTATATAGATATAGCACTAATATAGCACTAATACAGCACAAATATAGTATAGAATATATATAAATCAAATAGTAATAACAAGGAGGTTCTAAATCATTTCTTCAATAACCTGCTTTTCATTTTACTAAAAAACTCTGGTGTTACTCCAATGTAAGAAGCAATATGTTTTTGAGGAACTTTTTGAATTAAGGTAGGATATTTAGAACAAAATTTTTCAAAGCGTTCTTCAGCGGTCAAACTCAAATTATCCATTAATCGCTCTTGGTGAGAAACCAAGGAATTTTCGGCTAAAATTCTAAAAAAGCGTTCTAATTTTGGAATTTCTTGATAAAGTTGTTGTTGGTTTTCTTTGGTGATGATTACGACTTCGGAATCTTCTAAAACTTCGATGAATAAATTGCCAGGTTTTCCAGAAATGTAACTGTACATGTCGCCAATCCACCAACCTTCGCAAGCAAAATGCAACACGTGTTCGATAATGTTGTCATTAATATTGAAACTTCTCAAAATTCCCGAATTCACAAAATACGTGCAAGTCGCCACTTCGCCCGCACTCAATAAAATGGTTTTGGCTTTGAATTGTTTGGTTTCGGTTTTAGACAAAAATAAGGTTTCTTCTTCTGGAGTTAAAGAAACGTGTTTGGCGATATTTTCTAAAATAGATTGCATTACTCCAAAAATACAATTTAATTTTGGTTTTCTAGAAAAGAAAAAACCGATGCGTTATACATCGGTTTCTATATTAATGAAAGTGATCTTCTTCAATTTCAAATTCGGCATCTTTTTCCCAAATTTCCATTTCACAAGGTTTGCAATTGAATTTTAGTTTGTATTCCAATTCGCCTTGTTTCAAAACTAAAGGTTCTTTTAGTTTTTTATCCATGTTCTCACGATGGTATTTTGGACAGCGTTCTAATTCGTATTTGATGCAATATTTAGTCGTCATTACACGAGATTTTCCTGGATCCCATTGCAATTCGAATGCTTTTTCGATTTCGGTTACACCATGACGTTCGTAGAATTTACGAGCCGTTTTATTGGCAACATTGTACATGAAATCCAATTTTGTTTCTGGATAAGGATGTGATGTTTTTACCAATTGGTGTTCCTTACGAACATAATTTTTCAAACGAATTTCCGATAATTGTTCGTAAACCGTTCTTCGCATTTCATTGATTTTTGAAATAGGTAAAAACCAATTTTCAGAAAATATAACCGAAATTTCATCAGCAGTATAAGGTGTAAATCCTGTTTTAGCTAATTGTGTTTTGATGTTTTCTTCTATAGATTCGTTGTTTTTAGTGCGTTCTTTTGAATGCTCTAATTTTACAACGCTCACATTTCCATCTTCATCGGTAGCAATTAATTCAAAACCCGTTTCGTTTTCAGTCATTAATAAAGTTGTGCTAATTTTTCGAACCGCACTATCTTCTCTTTCAACTAATTTGATGAAAGCTGCATCATTATTTCTGTAAATGAAAGTACCTTCTTTGATTTCTTTCAACACATTTGGATACACGATTCCGTTTTCTACTTTGTTTACGTAGATTCCTTCGGCTTCGTTATTTGCATTGATGTAGCATAAACCATCACCGTTGTTTAGTAATTCTCCGTTTTCAATTACATAAGAATTCCCAACAGTTTTTACCAATTTACCAATGTATTGTCCTTTTGATTTTGGACTTTCCCAAGAACCAATGGCTTGATGTCTTTCATTTACGAAATAATCGGTATAACCACGATTGAAGGTTCTGTTTAAAGCCGCATCGAAAGTATAAGTGCAACTTCCCGAAGAAGCTTTGGTATATTTATCGCTGTTTTTCTCTAAGAAATCATCTAATTTCTGGCGTAAGTAGGAAACGTTATTTTTCACATAGACGATATCTTTCAAACGCCCTTCAATTTTAAAAGAAACAATTCCCGCTTCAATTAAATTTGGAATTTGGTCGGTTACATCAAAATCTTTTATCGAAAGTAAGTGACTGTTTCTAATTAATGTATCACCATTTCCATCAATTAAATTATAAGGTAAACGACAATTTTGTGCACAAGAACCACGGTTTGCCGAACGCTCTCCATTCGCCACACTCATATAGCAATTTCCACTAAACGAAACACATAATGCACCTGTTACAAAGAACTCTAATTCCACATCCGTTGCCTGACTAATTTCTTTGATTTGGTGTAAGTTTAATTCACGTGCCAAAACCACTCTTTGAATTCCGGCATCGGCTAAGAATTTAATTTTATCGGCATCACGATTATTGGCTTGGGTACTTGCATGAAGTGCAATAGGAGGCAACTCCATTTCCATAATTGCCATGTCTTGAATGATTAAAGCATCAACTCCAGCATCATATAATTTCCAGATCAATTGTCGACACGTTTCTAATTCATCATCGTATAAAATCGTGTTGATTACCACAAAAACTT
>CAZCIV010000097.1:0-8657 GCA_964498595.1 uncultured Flavobacterium sp. | reverse complement strand
AAATAATGAAACAATTTATCAAAAAGATTTTGTGGTGTCATAGAAATCGAAGTGATCGCTATACCATAGTTAGTTTGAGCACCTTGATTATAAGCCGCAATATTTGCTACTCCTACACCATATCTTGCCGAAGTGTTATTAATGGATAATCCGGTTACATCTTGTGTTCCTGCAATTTCTGTAAAATCGTCTCCCATCAACACATCTTGTGCTGCATAAGCCGAACTTACGGGTGTTCCTGGATTTACCACAATAAATATATCATGATTATAGAATCCTTGTCGGGTAAACATTGATTTTGTTCCATCAAAGTTTACTACAGGATTGAAGTTTACATTACTGGTAGTGTTGTTTTTGTATAATGGTCTTGTAGTAGTTGTTCCAGTAGCATTTGTCCAACTCGTGTTAATTCCAGTAGCATTTGGCCAAGAGTCAATAGGAGTGTCATTTGCTAAAGCTGATAAACTCTCTGGCTTGTACCAAACTTCTAATTTGTTAAAAGCGCTATAACTAGGATAAGTCTTAGCTGTTACAGGATATCCTATAATTTTGAAGTCATCGATTGCAACACCTCTGTAGGAATTATAGCTGGCATCAGATCTAAATTGTATTGCGAACTTTATGTTGTTTTTATTGTCAAAGCCTTGTGAAGGTAAATCTATGCTAGCCGTAAACCAAGTGTTTCCTGGGTTACCAGACCATCCTCTTTGATTTCCAAATGCCCGAACATTTGCACTATTATACCAATTTACAGCTTGATCGTTTTCTTTTCCTAGAGTTAACCATGTTGTTCCATTATCTGTAGAAAATAAAATTTTAAAACCATCGTAATCTGTCTCGGTTTGAAAATTATATTTTAATGATAATGTTAATCTCTCATAACCAGTTAGATTAATTGTTGGTGTAATAGCTGACGTATTTAAGTTATTTGCATAGCCTGCAAGATATAAATATGGTGCTGTAACACTTGTAGTAGTAAAATTAGCATGGTTTGATCTTGTAAAGCTTCCTAAAGTAAATGCATTGTGTCCAGTTGTACCAGAAAAATCGGCATTAAAAATAGTAGTTTGTGCTTTTATTTCTATTGCTATTAGCAGAAATAGGAATAAAAATTTTTTAATTGTAATTTTTTTGACTTTCATATTCTGGGGTTTTGGGATTCTTTTTATAAATTATTTTAAAAAAAAATAAAAAAAATGTAATTAATTGATTAATAAGTTTTTTAACTGTTTTGTAATGCAAATATTAGTCATAAAAAACCATACAGATTACTACTAAGTAATAACTGTATGTTTTTTTTTAATAAGTGGGAGAAAAGTGACTAAAGTATAGTATTTAAATTTTTGATTTTGATAGTTTTTTGTGTTTATCTATTTGATAATTAATTATTTATTACAATGTAATTTTTTATTTAATTATAATTTTTTGACTAATATGGTTACCATCGGCAGTTTTTATTTTTACAATGTAAATGCCAGTTTCAACATTTTTAACAGGTAATTTTATATTGTTTTCTGAACTATTTATTTTCCAATGATTCACTCTTTGTCCTAAGATAGAAAATAGCGTAGCTTCTTCAATTTCGAAGTTTTGATTGTTTGCTATTTCAATTCCATTTTCAGTTGAATTAAAGAAAATAAATGTTGTACTATTTTCAAATTCATCTGATGAAAGGGTACCATTAGAAAATCTTAGTGAAAATCGATTAGCTATTTCTCCTGCAGGAATAGTTATACTATAATTTGTTAATCTAATATCATTATAACTATTGTTGATGTTATCATGAATGAAAATTGGTTGATTTAAATCAAAATTTTCTAAACCATCAATCATGAAACTTACAGTGCCTGATTGACTTGATTTTATAGTTATTGGATAAACAGCATTTGTGTAAAAATAGCCAACGCCTTGAATAACTAATTTATAGCTTCCCGATTGAAAATAAGCATCATCGAGTTGAGGATCCATTATTTCTCCATCAAATCCTAAATTATAGCTGTCATCTGCGTTTTCGTTCATAAAACCAATTAGTAGCTGACGGTGAAAATTTGTGCTGCCTGTATATCCTAATCTTAATTTTGCAAAATTGTCTGGAGTTTCATTATCATCCCCATTTTGTGAACTTGTTGCAAAATTATTTTGTCTAAACATTTCATTTGAGTTTGAATTTGTCTCTTTTACAAATTTTCTTTGACTGTTTTGAAAAACTATTTGTCCGCCACTTGTATTTCCTTTAACAAAATATCCTTGTCCAACTGGTACATATCTTCCAGGAATTCGAGAACTAGAACCTAAACCACTTATTAAAGCTGGAGCAACAGGAGGAACACCACCAACTAAATTGCGAGCTGCGTAACCACCTTGATAACCAGATAAAACATGAGTATTGTTTGAAGAATAATGTTCCCAAAAATATAAAGTTCCTGTAATAGCAATTAAATTATCACCGATGAATTCATTAGCATCTAGTGCAGATGGATATGGATTTCCAACTAAGTTAATATTGTTAACTCCAATTTGAATTCCGCTGTGATTGATCAAACCATTATTAGGTTTTCCTGTAAATACATAGTTTTGAAGTTGAATATTTGGCGGAGCAACGATTCCGCTTCCTTTCATAGTATAAGCTTGTCCGGTTTGTAGCACTGTATTTTCGTTGATTTGTTCCCAATTAGCATATTCTGATGTTAGATTGGTAAATTTATACAACCAATATCTAGCCAATCGCATTGGATTCGTAGCACCGTTAAAACCTGATATCCATGAAATGGGCTGAGGTGTTGCTGCATTTGTTCCATCCCGAAGTACACTACCAACAGTAAAACCAGTGTTGTTGTTTGTGGAGCTTGCAACAGAGCTTACGGGTGATGACCAATAATTATAATTGTATAAATTTCCGGTTCCTTTTTGATCTTTTTCAATACTTCCGATACTTGTAGGATCTAAATCACTATCTGTAGTTTGAAGCAATTGCGAATAATCATGCAAATCGATTTTTCCATCCAATTTTAAATACCAATCGTTTTGTAATTTGGTATCATTTACAACCTCAATTAATACATTGGAATCGACAATCATTCCTAAATCAATATGATTTATGTTTGAATTAATGTTATGTTTTACATGAACAATTGACCAATCATAATCGGCAATATCTAATCCGCGAATTTCCTTTGAAACTGAGTTTACGGCTGTTGGAAAATCACCTGTTTGTTCTGTTACAAATGGCATTGGCGCTTCTTGAACGGCAATCGTTTTTACATTATAGATTCTAGCTCCTGGAGTTGTATCTATTGTTGAGGTAGTGTGATTATCAATTACATCATCTTTATAATTGTCCATTTTGTAGTAGCGAACAAGATTAACCCATGGTAAACTTGGAATGTCTTTTGGAATAATAGTTCCACGAGTTAAGCTATTGTTATCTTGAATTTCCTGATACACCATTTTTTGGAATTGCGAATCCGTTAACGCAACATTAAACAAGCGAACTTCATCAATTTTTCCTTTAAAAAACTGCGAGTTTGTAATTGAATTTTTTCCAATGGTAAAAAGCGAAATATCTGAAATAATTCCAGAAACGGAAGTGCTCGCAACCATTTCACCATTTACAAATAATTTTAATAGTTCGTTTGAACCATCATAAACAGCTCCAACATGTATCCATTGTGCCGAGTTTAGTGCCAAATTGTTACTTAACGTTGTTCCGTTTGCAACTACTTCTACTTCTTTAGAATCGGTTATTTTAATGTGAAATTTATCTTGACCTACCACAATTCCTTCAGAAGAAAATGCAGAGTTAATGTTAATCCAAGCCATCAATGAAGCGTTTGACCAATTGCTAATAATGTTGTTATCAGTTGCGTAGTCA
This sequence comes from uncultured Flavobacterium sp., assembly GCA_964498595.1. Lineage (GTDB taxonomy): Bacteria > Bacteroidota > Bacteroidia > Flavobacteriales > Flavobacteriaceae > Flavobacterium. Next base: position 4,786 of record CAZCIV010000097.1, on the reverse strand, counting down.
TTTCTACCATCAAATGCAATGAAAAGTTTTCGTTCTAAATCTCTTGGAGAACCAAAAACAGCATTATTTGTATCAAAAGCGTCTAAAATTCCATCGCCATCGCCATCGGTGTTTCCGTCGATAATTCCGTCGTTGTTGGTGTCTAAACTAGCGTAAAGGGTTTGTGAAATATCAAAAGTTGCTCCGTTTGACATTACATCTAAATAGTCAGGAATTCCATCGCTATCAGTATCTTTAACATAATAAACAAAAGGAGCTACATTAGTACCTTGATTATTATTTCCATAAACATTAAAGGCATAATCATAAATATCTAAAATTCCGTCACCAAAACCTTCTAAGGTGCCATCTCCATCTGTGTCTTTGTTTCTAAAATCTTCTGATTCTGCACCATCTCCTGCGCCATCTCCATTAATGTCGCCATCACCATTTTCATAACCAGCATAAGCATTTGTATTTCCAGCCCAAGATTCATCAACGTCAAAGATGCTATCATTATCACTATCTAAATCTAAATAATTAGGAGCCCCATCACCATCACTATCAAGAATAATATTAGACTCTGCTAAATCGTGCATTCCATTTTGATTGCTATCAACCCATTGGTGCAAATAAGCTTTTCCATCAGATAAATTGCCTAAACCCACTTCAACTACATCTGGAATTCCATCATTGTCAGAATCTAAATCAAATACATCGGCAATAGTATCTCCGTCTAAATCACACAATGTTTGTGAAATTAAAATGTCGTCTAAAGCCAAATCATTTCCTAATCCCCCTGTTTCATTATTAATAAAAATTACCTGAAAAGCACTGACATTAAGGTTGATATTTGCTGTAAAATGTTGCCAATCACCAGCTAAATTTCCAGCTGTAGTAGGCGGAATATCTCCAGTTTCAATAAAAGTAATTAGGTTGTTACTCATGTCACGAAATTCTACTCGTACATCAGGTCGTAATCGAGTTGCAATTCCAGGCGCATCTGTTCTATCTAAATTTAGAACCCAAAAGCTGTAAGTAATAGGAATGTTTGGTAATGCACCCGTAATGGTTGCTGTATAGAAAATGCCTGGAGTGTATGACGCATTAAAAATTGCCATTCTTCCATTTGGATTTCCAGTATGATCGCCACCCATGTGCCAATATGATGGTGCCCAAGAAGCAATTTGTGCTGATGGCCCAACAGTGTATTTTCCATCATTTAAATCGGTTAAGTTCAGATTCGGACATTCAGGAGTATTTATTCCAGCAGTCCCATCTTCAAAACAATAAGTGGTTAGTGCATTATAAGTTGTATTGATGGTTGTTCGACTACCAGCGCCAAAAGTTTCATGAAGGAATTTATAATTTACTTTATTTCCATTTAAGGAATTGCAATTTGATTCTTCAACATTGTCTCTAATTCCATCATTATCATCATCTATATCAATGTTGTCGAAAATTCCGTCATTGTCACTATCATAGAAAGTTTGAATTCCTTTACCTATTATGTCAAATAAAAACGGACTCACATCATCGCTATTACTTGCAATAGATACTTGTGCTGTTTTAGTTCCAATAGAGCTAGGATTAAATTTTATTTGAAAAGTACTAGAATTGTTGATATTTATACTGCTGTTTGGATTTTGTATAACTGTAAAATCTGAACTTCCATTTATTTGGATGATTGGAGTTCCTGTTAAGTTAATTGTGTTTGAACCAATATTTTTAATATTAAAAGTTCTTGAAACAGGGTCAGAAATAATTTGAGTTTCACCAAAATCACTTCCATAATTAGCGTTAGCAGCTGCATCATATGGTATTACATTATTGTTTGTTCCAAGAATTTCTAAATGATTTCCTGTAATATTTCCATACAAACTTACATTGTCAATGAAATAGTAATCGGAAGTATTATTTGAACCATTTAATTCATCAAATCGGATTCTAATCTTAACTTGTGTATTGCCATTTGGAATAGAAAATGTATAGGGAGAACCAACGGTATTACCAGCACTTGCGACATGATTAAACGCATAGACATCTGAAGTAGTACTTGTTTTTCCATCAATTAGCTTTATGGATGTTGCATAAGAAGCGCCATCATTGTAGGAAATATCCAAAAATAAATCATCACTGTCGTCTGGAGTTCCATTTGATGAAAAGTATATAGTTAAAGTTACATTGGTATAATTACTAATGTTTACATTGTCAAAGCTTATATAAGGATCGTCTGGAGTGCTACTGCCCGAGCCTCCTAAACGCATTGAATTTGGTGATGAAAAATAAGTAGTAGAATTTAGACCAATTGAACCAGAATTTAGCGTCAAATTATAGGTCCAGTTGTCCTCAGGTCTACTGTCAAAACTTTGATACCTTATTTGATTTTGAGATAAAGCAGCAAAAAAATTTAAAATAAAAATTAAATTTAATACTAAATTTAGCTTTCTATATGAGCCTTCATTTTTCATAATTTTATTTCTTTAATTAAAAGTTTAGTTTATTACTTTTACTAGGGGAAGAAAATTATTTTTTTGGCAAATAATTGAAAATTAAAGTGGAAGGAGTATATAATTTAGTATGATAATTGTTTTTAATCCAAATAAAATACACATAAAGTTATTGAAATTTTATTTAAAGTTAAACAAATAATTAATAACCGTTATGTTTTTATTAATAACTGATGAAGACCAATGATTAGATGATTATATAATTGTTTATTGTGTAATTAAAAAAACTGATTATTAGTTACTTAGTGTTTTTAAATATTTCTTTAACAATTTTTTCGTAATTTTTGGCATTGCTTGCTTTTTTAATTTTTTTATATGTTTTTTGGGGATCAGAAAAAGATTCTGAAAAGTACTCCCAAAAGCCAAGCATTTTCATTCGAATAGGCGTAGGACCTTGTAAATACGAATCGTATTCTCGATAAATATCGTCATGAAACGCTTCGAAAATTTCGAATCTTTTTTTAGGATATTCTGTTGTATTATTTTTAATCATAGACGGTAGAAATGGATCGGCAATTAAACCTCTTCCAATCATCCAATGGTCGATGGAAGGAAATTGTTCTTGTAATTCTTTAAATTTAGTTACCGAAGTAATATCTCCATTATAATAAATTTTATGTTTTGTATGGTTTAAGCATTTTTGAAATGATTCTAAATCTACACCACCCTTATATAATTGTTTTCCAATTCGGGCATGAATTGCAATGTTTTTAATTGGATATTGGTTTAAAATGGGGAAAACATCTAAAATTTCGGTTGGATTATTATATCCCATTCGCATTTTCATAGAAACGATAATATCCGTTTCATTGTGTACACGTTTTAAGATGTGTTCAATTTGTGAAGTATTACTAATTAATCCAGAACCCATTCCACATTTAGCCACCATGGGATATGGGCAACCTAAATTCCAATTTAATTCTTTGTATCCAAATTGTTGCACATATTTTGCTACAAATAAAAATTCTTCGGCATCATTTGTGATAATTTGAGGGATAACTTCTAAAGTAGTGTTATTTTCGGGAAGAATATCACGTTCGTACGAACCTTTCACTATCAATTTTCCATTTAATTTAATGTAAGGAGAATAAAAGGTGTCAATACCTCCAAAATGTTTATGAAAAGCATTTCGAAATCGGAAATCGGTAAAACCTTGTAATGGAGAAGAAAGTAATGTGGTATTCATGAAGCAAAGATAAGCGAAACTATCAGATTACTCTCTTTTCTGTTTAAATATCCAATCATATATTCCATTTTCATGAAATAAGCGTTCTACATTTCCATGATTTCCACCTTTTATAATGGTTAAGGTAACATCTGCATTTTTATCACATTTTTTTATGGCATCTACCACTTTTTTTGATTCCGACATAGGTACAATGTAGTCCACATCACCATGTTGAATCCATAGTGGAATTGTGGCTAATTTACAACCGTCATTTATATTTCCACCACCACAAATTGCTACAGCAGCTGTAATTTTGTCAGGGTATCTTCCTGCAAAATGTAAGGTTCCATAACCGCCTAAACTCATCCCGCAAACATAAATTCGGGATTCGTCAATATTGTAGTTTTTCTTTACATATTCTAATACTTCTAATACTTTATCTGGATTCCAACTTCCTTTTGCTAATTGAGGTGCCACAACTATAGCAGGAATTTTTCTTCCTTTGTCTATGGCTCTTAGTACTCCATAACGTCTAACACGATTCAAATCAGTTCCAGAAAGACTTTTTCCGTGGAGAAAAATTAAAATAGGCTGTTTTTTTGTACTTTTATTTTCGGGAATATTAATCCAAAAGGGATAAGTAGTTTTATTCTTTATAGTTTTCAATTGAGAGAATCCCAAAGAATTAATTAGAAATAAAATAAGGATATAAAAATATTTTGAATTCATCTTTAGGCGCTTGAGATATAATGAAAATTCATTCAATTGTTATGCAAAATTAATTATTTTAAAATTTTTTTATAGAAAAAATCTTTATTGATTCTTTTAAACAAATCCATAATTTGTATAAATCTATTATAAAATTTTTTCAAAAAAAATCTTTAGTATGTTAAGCTCTAATTTTATTTCTTGTAAATTTGTCCCATGAAACAATTACTAATCATATTAACCGCGCTAATGTTCCTGAAGCCAATACTCCCGGTTTTAGAGTATGCCGTGAATTATGACGCGTCGCAACTCGTCGTCGTACTGCTTGCCAAACTGCTCGGCATTGGTGCGGACGGTATCGAGCGAAATTACTATGTCGCCGCTCACTATGCCGGGTTCGTCGTAGTCGAATGTTATGACA
>CAZCIV010000096.1:0-8667 GCA_964498595.1 uncultured Flavobacterium sp. | reverse complement strand
TGCAGCTATTGGACAAATTTTTGGAGCAGATAATTTTATCATTTGGGATATATTAAATTCTACTAAAACTACAAAATTAAAGGAATATAATAACATTTCATTTTTCAATGTAAAATCACTTTTACCTATTAAAGATAGTGATGCTTTAGGGTATGAACAAATTAGTTTTATGTTAAAAGATAATGTTTTGTTATCCTTTCAAGAAAAGCGAAGTGATTTTTTTACACACATAAGAGAGCGATTACGAACCAATTCGGGTGTAGTTAGAACCAAAAAAGCTGATTTTTTATTGTATTTACTTTTAGATGCGATAATTGAAAATTTTTATATTTCTATAGAAAGCGAAGAAGATCGTGTAGACGAAATTATTAATTTATCAAAAGCTAGTACTAAACCAGAAGTATTAGAATTAATTGAAAAACATCGTGATAATTTTAATTTTCTGAAACGTTCTATTATTCCATTGCGCGATTCCTTATATTCTATTAAAAGCATGAAGGATGATGATGTTTTTAATGATATTCAACATGAAAATTATTCTTTTTTCTCACGATTACATCAAAAATGCCTTGAATTATTAGAACAAATTGAATCCGATTTAATAACATTAGAAAGCGCTTCAAGTTACTTTTTTTCGGCGCAGAATCATAAGATGAATGAAGTGATGAAAACCCTAACTGTGGTTTCAATGTTCTTTTTACCCTTAACTTTTATTGTTGGGGTTTATGGAATGAACTTTAAAAATTTCCCCGAGTTAGAGTGGGAGAATGGCTATTTTATTATTTGGGGTGTAATGATTGTAGTTGTTGTTTTTATGTTTGTCTATTTTAAGTTAAAAAAGTGGTTTTAGGTATCATAAAATAATTTTGAATTCTATTGTCAAAAATAAATATTACTACTATCTTTGACGTGAATTCATAAAAATTCCGGAAAACATGTTTGAATTTCAACAGTACCTAGGTTTTTTACTTTTCTTAACCATATTAACTATTGGTTTTTGGTTGATGATTTTCTTAGTAGGATTTGTTCACTATTGGTTGGGCGGTGCTATTATGGAATTGATTAAAGAGAAAAGAGCTAAAAGACAAGCTGAATTAGAAGGATAAATTTCTTTTAATTTTAAAAATAAAAAGTCCCGATTCAATCGGGACTTTTTTTTATTTGTTGTGGATTTAGAAATTATGGTCTTCCCATAAAATCACCTTCTCCACCATTATCTTCTCTGCGAGGTTGTCTTTCTTTTTCGTTTTTCTGTTTGTTAAAACGATATGTAAAGGTTAACATTACTTGTCTTACTCTCCATTGCATTTCACTGTATGAACTTACTACATTTGGAATTTTTGTTTCCATAATTCTTTTTCTCGAATTGAATAAGTCGCTAACATTTAATGAAATTGACCCTTTATCTTTTAAAATATCTCTACTGAAAGCTAAATTAACTGATGCTACTCCTAAAGAGCGTCCTTGTGCATTTGTTTGAGGAGCGTTGTATGTAGCATTTGTTTGCCAATCGATTTTGTAAGGTAAAGTTATTTTAGATGAAATTCTTGTAAACCAAGTTAAAGCTACATTATCAAAATTTTGTAAAACGGTATTTCCAACGTAATCAACATAGCTATAATTTCCTTGAGTTTCATTTCTAAATGCATTGAAGTTTCCGTTTAATCGCCACCATTTGTAAGGTGTGTAGTTTAAGTTAAATTCGAAACCTGCTCTATATTCTTTAGATAAATTAATAGGCGTGCTTAAGATGACAGGAACACCTTCTACAAATAAACCAGATTCTTTTCTAATGAATTGAAATGCATCATTTGTAATATTAATATAAGCTGATGTATTGAATGTTAACTTTTTCCATTTTTTAAGGTAGCCTAAGTCAATAGCATCTGTGTAAGATGGATTGATATCCGGGTTACCTTGGAAGATATTAATGTTACTTGATAACGATGAAACTGGGTTTAAGAAACGTCCTCTAGGACGGTTAATTCTTTTACTATAACTTAAGCTAACAGAGCTCGATTCTGAAAATTCATAGTTAAAAGTTGCAGATGGGAAAAAGTTGTTGTATTTTTTTGTGTTGTAGTCGTTTAAAGATAATGAGTTCACTTCAATATGACTGTCTTCAAAACGTAAACCAAAGAAATAAGAAAATTTATTGATTTTTGAACCATATTGGCTGTAAAGTGCATTTACATTTTCAATGTATTCTAATGTGTTAGAAAAATTTGAAACTGGTGTAACCACGAAATCAGTTAAATTCTTTTGGAAACTTCCTCTATAACCCGCTTCAAAACGACCGTTTTTGCCTATTGGTAAAACATAGTCGGTTTGAATTAAGTTTCTTTGTTGGTTGTTCTTGTTTGATGTTCCTTGAGTTGTTAAAGTAGTTGGATCATCTAAAATTTGATCATAAATAGTTGCAAATTCATTTTCTCTATTCTGAGATGTAGCAAAATCAACTGTTAATTTATGGTCGTCTTTTTTGAATTTTTTAGTAAAGTTAGAGGTATACTCTATGCTAAATTCATCACTTTTTTGATCGTTTAAACGATTTCTAACAAAAGTTGGATTGTTTGTTGCATCATAATTGTAAAAGAAAACATTATCAGGGTTTTCGCCATTATTTTCTCTGAAGGTTAAAGCATTAGTCCAAGTTAATGATTTTGATAAATTTAAATCGATACCAAAGTTAGCATTGTAACCTTTGTTCAGTCTTTCATTTGTTCTTCTCTCTTTAATAAATCGACTTGTCGAACCATCAGCATTAAAATACTCAGCATCGACCATAGTGTTTCCAGGGTTGTTTCTATAATTATATCCTATGTTAGAAAACAAATTATAGTCATTACTTTTCTTATTTAAATTAATGCTTGTTCCATAAGTTTCAGGATCACCTGCATTTACCATTACAGAACCATTAACACCATTTGCTTTACCTTTTCGTAAAACAATGTTGATAATACCACCACCACCTTCAGCATCGTAACGTGCAGATGGATTGGTAATAACCTCTATTTTTTCAACGGCATCAGCTGGTAATAATTTTAAAGCATCTGCAATATTAATTCCAGCTAAACCAGAAGGTTTCCCATCAATTAGTATTTTTACATTTTCGTTACCTCTTAAAGCTACAGTTCCTTCAGCATCAACAGTTACAGACGGCACGTTGTCTAAGACATCGCTAACTGTTCCACCTTTTACCATCATATCTTTTCCCACGTTGTAAACTCTTTTATCAAGTTTAATTTCAACTGTAGATTTTTCGGCAACAACTTCAATTTCATTTAGTTGCGCTACATCGGCTTCCATTTGAATAGTGCCTAAATTGGAATCAGTATTGAAAACTTTTTGTGGTATTATTACACTTTTAAACGAAATAAATTCAGCTCTAACATTATAGTTTCCAGCAGTTACTTCAAATTTAAAATTACCATTTTCATCGGTAATACCACCAGAAAGTTGTTTGGTTGTACTATTTTCAAATACGATTGTAGCGTATTCTAAAGGAAGATTAGTTCCTTTTTCAAGAACTTTACCAGAAATAGTAATTTTTTTTCCTTCAGGACGCTGTGCAAAAGCAGTTAAACTTAAGAGTAATGTTAAGGCAACAATAAGAATTTTCTTGTTCATAAATATTTTTTTGCAAATAAGACTGCAAAAGTAACTTTTGGTTTAGCCGATAATTGCTAAATCTTTGTTAAAACTACTAGAGGATTTCGTTAATCTTTTCTTTTGGTCTTGCAATAACTGCTTTATTAGCTTTTACAATGATTGGACGTTCAATTAATTTTGGATTTTGGAGCATAGCTTCAATGATTTGAGTATCACTTAAATCTTTCCCTTTATAGTTTTCTATCCAAATACTTTCTTTGGTTCTAACAAGTTCTATAGGTTTGATATTCAGTTTTTTGATTACTTCTTTTAGTTCTTTTTCTGTAAAAGGTTCATCAAGGTATTTTCTAATTTCAAAAGGTTGATTTAAGTTTTCGATTTCGCACAAACCTTCTCTCGATTTGGTACATCTTGGATTATGGTAAATAGTTATCATGTTTTCTTTTTCACAAAGAAATAAAAAATAGTACTTTAGTAGCAAACTTAATTCGTTTAAAACTTATGTATATCGAACAATTAAAATCTAAAAAAGTTAACTTATTTTCTTATTTACCAATTCCTTTGGGATTCATTTTATTAATGCTTGTTAATTTTTTAATGTCTGATGGAGTAGATACTAATGAAGTTATTCAGCAGACTATCAAAATGATAGGTGTAAATTTAACTTTTGTAGCACTTGTAGGACCTTTGGCATTTGGATTATTGATTGTTTTATTTTGGGTCAAATTCGTTCAAGGACAATCAATAACTAGTTTGACAACTTCACGTAAAAAAATCGATTGGAAACGCGTTTTTTTCTCTTTCTTCTTATGGGGAAGCATTACTACTTTAATGATTTTAGTTCTTTATTTTTCCCAACCTGAGAATTTTGTTTGGAATTTTAAAGCGGAAAAGTTTTTTATATTTCTTGTTTTAGCTATTGTTTTAATCCCGATGCAAACGAGTTTTGAAGAATATCTTTTTAGAGGTCACATGATGCAAGGAATTGGTTTAGCAACAAATAGTAGATTAGTTCCCTTAATTGTAACATCAGTAATGTTTGGCTTAATGCATATTGCTAATCCTGAAGTAGATAAAATAGGTTACATCATCATGATTTACTATATAGGAACTGGTTTTTTCTTAGGGATAATAACATTAATGGATGAAGGCTTAGAGTTAGCTTTAGGATTTCATGCGGCTAATAACTTGGTGGGTGCTTTATTATTAACTGCCGATTGGACTGCTTTTCAGACCAATTCTATTTTGAAAGACTTATCAGAACCAACAACAGGTTTTGATGTTTTAACCCCAGTTTTTGTATTATTTCCTATCTTACTTTTTGTTTTTTCCAAAGTATACAATTGGGAGAATTGGATAGAAAAGCTAACAGGAAAACTAATAATTGATAACAAAGAAATAGAATTTGATGATACCACATTATAAAAGCATACACAATCGTTTTAAAATTAATAATTTTCATTTTGATAAAGAAGCCCTTTATCAATTAGCTTATACTCTAATTAAAGAAGGTGAAGACCACGAAAAAGATTTAGGTTCATTTTTATTGGATTGGTTAGATGATAAAGAAACGATTCAATTGACTACATCAGGAACTACAGGTACTCCTAAAGTTATTACGATCAAGAAGCAATCAATGGTACATTCTGCTATTGCTACTGGAAATTATTTCAATTTACATCCTCAAGATAAAGCCTTATTGTGTTTACCAGCTCGTTACATTGCTGGAAAAATGATGATTGTTCGTTCCATGATGTTAGGTTTGGAATTAGACATTATGGTTCCAACCTCGCATTTAGATGATTTGTTGCCACATAAAAACTATGACTTTGTTGCAATTGTGCCACTTCAAGCAGAAAATAGTTTAGAAAAATTACATCAATTTAAAAAGATTATCATTGGAGGAGCTAAAGTTTCGGATGATTTAGCAAATAAGTTAAAAGAAATAAAATCAGATATTTATGAAACTTACGGAATGACCGAAACCATTACCCATATTGCTGCAAAAAAAGTAGGAGAGGATTTTTTTGAAGTTTTAGAGCATGTTTCTATTTCAACAGATGATAGAAATTGTTTAGTAATTGATGTTCCAAGTATTTCAGAGGATAAAGTAATTACTAATGACATCGTTCAAATTTTAAATGCCAATCAATTTAAATGGATAGGAAGATACGATAATGTTATTAATAGCGGAGGAATAAAGTTATTTCCTGAACAAATAGAAGCTAAATTGGCTTCAAAAATTTCAAATCGATTTTTTATAATAGGGCAACCGGATGATATTTTAGGTTCAAGAGTGGTATTAGTCATTGAAGGTGAACAATTCGACATAGATGCAACTCTTTTCGATACTTTAGAGAAATTTGAAAAACCCAAAGAGGTTCTTTTTGCTCCCGAATTTGTAGAGACAGAGACAAAAAAAATCAATCGAGTTAAAACATTAAATAGCATAAAATAAAAAAGAAGACTAATTGTCTTCTTTTATTTTTACAAAAAACTGGTTATCATATATTTGAAAACTTCTTTTGTTTAATTTTTTGAGTTTAATTTTTTGTTCTTTTAGAGTTGGATATAATCGTATCTTTTTATTATCAAATCCTATATCTATGGGCATATTAAAATCGTCATTGACATTCTCCCAAGAGTAGTACAAATAATCACCATTAACTTTATATACAAAATGGGGAACTTGATTGGTATTTAAATACTGATTAAATACAGGTGTTAAATTTAAACCCGAAGCTTTATTAAAATAATCAATAACAGTAGCTGTAGTAATGATTTTCTTTTTAAAAGTTTCAGAATAATCAAAAATTATTTTCCACCATTTAGTATCATCGGCTATTATGTGTCGTAGTGTATTTAGCATTAGTGAGCCTTTGTAGTACATGTCTCCCGACCCTTCATTGTTAACACCATATTGTCCAATAATTGGTCGATCATTTCTAACGTTTTTTGCTTGCCCGTTAATGTATTTCATGGCATCATCATACCCTTTTATACATTCAATAAATACGGTTTCAGAATAGGTAGTAAAACCTTCATGAATCCACATGTCAGCAATATCCATGCTAGTGATACTATTTCCAAACCATTCATGACCTGTTTCATGGATGGTTATGTAATCGAAAAACATACCAACACCTGTGCCAGATAGGTCAAATCCCATGTAGCCTTTTTTATACTTATTCCCATAAGCAACAGCACTTTGATGTTCCATTCCTAAATAAGGTGTTTCAACTAATTTATAACCATCTTCCCAAAAAGGATAACGACCAAATTTCGATTGAAAACATTCCATCATAGGTTTAACTTCTGCAAAATGTTCGCGAGCTTTTGCTTCGTTCTCTCTTAAGACATAATAATCTAAATCCAAATCAGGCATTTTATCTTGAATGTGAACATAATCGGCAATATTTACTGTTATCGTGTAATTGTTAATCGGGTTTTTAACTTCCCAATCCCAACGAGTATAACCATTTTTTAAATCTTCTGAACCTAAAAATCGGCCGTTAGAGACATTCATCAATCCATTTGGAACCGCTACTTTTATTGAAGCGCCATTATCGGGTTCGTCGGTTTGTGAATCCTTCACTGGATACCATAAGCTAGCCCCTGTACCTTGTACTGCAACCGCAATAAAATCTTTTCCATTACTATCTTTTTTGAAAACAAATCCACCATCCCATGGTGCGTTTCTGGCAATTTTTGGATTCCCAGAATAATAAAATTTAAGCTTATGATTTGATTTTGAAACTAACTTTTCAGGAAAATCAATGAAAACAGCATCGTTATCACGAACATATTTCAGTTTTTTTGTATTCCAAACAATAGAATCCACTTTCATATTATCAAATAAGTCTATCTGAATTTTTTGAGTTGCAGAAATAACATCAAAAGTGATATCATTAAATCCTTTGATACTTTTTTCTTCTGGATTTATTATAATATTTAAATCATAACGCTTTACATCGTAAGAAGTGCGTTCAAAACGTAAACCACCTTGAAGCGAATCACGACGTGTAAATTGCGCATTAATTTGTTGAATTCCTATAAAAGTAAGTACAATAAAAAAACAGTTTTTCATAAGAGTTATTTTCAAAATCTAAATATTAGAGTTTGAATTTAGATAAATGTTACAAAAAAGTATGAAATTTTAAAATTCTGCGGCTTTAGTTATTGTAATTTGCTCTTTTGTAATTGGGTGTTCAAAGGTCAAACTTTCGGCATGTAAATGTAATCGGTTAGCTTTTTTTCCATATAAATCATCACCAATAATTGGCGTTTTTAAACCCAATTCATGTGAAGCATGTACTCGTAATTGATGCGTTCTTCCCGTAATAGGGTAGAAGTAAACCAGAGTTTTATTGTCGCGGATTTCAATTTTTTCCCATTTAGTTTGGGCTTTTTTTCCATGTTCAAAACATACCAATTGACGAGGACGGTCGTCTAAATCTACTCGTAAAGGTAAATCAATAAAGCCATCATTTTCTTGTAAAATTCCATCTAATAAAGCAACATAACGTTTTTTTATTGTTCTTTTAATGAATTGCGATTGTAATTTTACATACGTTTCTTCATCTTTTGCAATTAACATCAAACCTGAAGTCGACATATCCAAACGATGCACAATTAAGGGCCCGGTTGCATTTGGATATAATTCCTTTGCTCTTTGATAAACCGAATCAGCTATGATTTTTCCTGGAACGGATAAAAATTCTGCAGGTTTGTTAATTACTGCTAAAACTTCATCTTCAAAGACTATTTCAATGTTTTTTCCTTCTGCAGGATTTTCTTGAAAAGGATTGGCTTCCATTTCTAAACCCTTTAGCATGTGCGATAACAAAATAGGTTCGCACTTGCTTTTACAAGCTGGATAAAATTGCTTGTGTTTTCTAATTTCCGATTTTGGCGATTGTCCCCACCAAAATTCAGCCATAGCAATAGGTTTCAAATTATGTTCGAAAGCATAATGCAATAATTTTGGAGCGGCACATTCTCCAGCACCAGCAGGCGGATTATTATTGAAGATTTCACCAATACTTTTTCGTTCTC
>CAZCIV010000095.1:0-8676 GCA_964498595.1 uncultured Flavobacterium sp. | reverse complement strand
GTTATGCACAAGCGGAAAAAAGACAACGACACAGCAAATTGACAATGAAAATGACTGTTATTGACTGAAAGAAAAATGAATTTGCCGACACTCAAGCCGACACAATGTTTTTAAAATTTTTTCCCACCGCACATTTTTTTAATACAATTTTATTGCCTGCCCACATTGGCACATTGTCTTTTGCCGCGACACACGAAGCCAACCCTTCAGCAAAAACCAAAGAGCCAATTTTGCCGACACACAGAATAATGTTGAAAACTTTTATAAAATATTTTTGATTTACTAAAAACAAATTGACTATCTTTGTCAAGACAAATAATTCAAGAATGAAAACTATAGGTGAAATAATTAGAGGACACAGAGAAGAAAAGGGAATGCTTTTAAGGCAATTAGCTGCATTATTGGAAATTGACTCTGCCATTCTTAGTAAAATTGAAAGAGGAGAGCGAAAAGCGACCAAAGAACAGATAATAAAAATCGCTGACATTCTTGGCATTAAACAAAATGACATGCTGATTCAATATTTAAGCGAAAAAATCGCTTATGAAATTGCTGATGAAGAAACAGCAAAGCAAGTTTTAAAAGTAGCAGAAAAGAAAGTTGATTACATTAAAAATAATCGCAAATGACAACAGAAAACATCAAGACTTTGATTACCCTTTTGGGTTTTATCCCTGAAGATAAAAAAGGGTATATTTGGGCAAAAAAGTATTCTAATTATGATAATTATACCATTACGCTAGATTTTGAGAAATCGTCTATCAACTATGGAGATAAAATTCAGAAGGGAGACGATACAACTTCTAATTTCAGTAGTGATGAAAATTTTGTTGTACTTGAATGCATTGATAGACTTCTAGCAAAAGGATATAAACCCCAAGACCTGACACTTGAAAAGAAATGGAAACTCGGACGAAGTACTAAGAGCGGAAAAGCTGATATAAACGTTACTGATGGAAAAACAGGAAAGACCGTTTTGATTATTGAATGTAAAACATGGGGTACAGAATTTGAAAAGGAAAAAGAAAGAATGAGAGAAAATGGAGGACAATTATTTTCATATTTCCAGCAAGACAAGGCAACCCGCTTTCTTTGCCTTTATACTTCACAAATAACAGCCAATTTGCTAAAACAGGAAAAGTTTATTGATTATAAAACTGCAATAGTAAAAGTTGAGGATACAGTAGAAGATATTCGTAAACAAGATAACCAAATTGAGCATACTTTAATTTATCAAAAAGCAACTGATGTTGCAGAACTGGTAAAGGTTTGGAATCACAAAAATAAAAAGCAGTTTGAAGAAAGAGGGATTTTTGAAGAAGAAGTTGAGCCATACAACCCTGGTTTTGTTCCGCTTCGTGTTGCTGACTTAAAAGAGTTTAATCAAGACGATGCAAAAGCAGAGTACTACAAATTTGAGGAAATATTAAGACACAATAATATTTCAGACCGTTCAAATGCTTTCAATAGATTTATTTCATTGGTGTTGGCAAAAATTGTTGATGAAGAAAAAACTGCAAATACCATTACTGAATTTCAAATAAAAAAAGGCGTTGACACTTCGGAAGAATTGATTGAGAGATTACAAACCCTTTATGCAAAAGCAATGAGGGATTATTTAGGCGAAACAGTCATCAATTATACTTTTGAGGAGATTGAACAAATAATAAGTCATTTCCCTAGACAAACTTCAAAAGAAGATTTAAAACGTATTTATCGTGAATTAAAATTTTACACCAACAACGAATTTTCATTTAAAGAGATTTACAACAGAGAATTGTTTGAGCAAAACGCCAAAGTATTGTTTGAAGTAGTTGATAGATTGCAATATTTCCGTTTTAAATACAATGCTAAAGCCCAATTCCTTGGCGACTTCTTTGAAGATATGTTAGAAAGCGGATTTAAACAAAGCGAAGGGCAGTTTTTTACGCCTACACCAATAGCTAAGTTTATTGTTTCTGCAATGCCATTGAAAGAAATAGTTGAAGATAAAATAAGAAACAAAGAACCGAAAATATTGCCAAGTGTTATAGACTATGCTTGTGGGAGCGGACACTTCATAACAGAAGCCATTGAAGAAATTCAGCAACTCATCAAAACTTTTAACAATAAGACACACAAAGATATTGCCTCATACAAAGAAACAACTAAATGGGCAGCCGATTTCATCTGCGGAATTGAAAAGGATTACCGATTAGCAAGAACAAGTCAGGTAGCTTGCTTTATGCATGGTGACGGTGATGCAAAAATAATTTTCGGTGATGGACTTGAAGAACACGACAAAATGCCTGCAAAATTGTATGATGTATTGGTTGCAAATCCACCTTATGCAATTAAAGATTTTAAGAAGCATCTGAATAAAGAACGACTACCGAAATACGAATTGTTACAAAGCATTAGTGATGACAGCGATGATATTGAAGCTATGTTTGTTGAACGAACCAAACAATTGCTTAAAGTCGGAGGTTATGCAGGTGTTTTCTTACCAAGCCCTATTCTTACGAATACTGGAATATACATGAAGGCAAGAGAAATTCTTTTAAAACATTTTGAAATCACAGCGGTTGTCGAATTTGGAAAAAATACTTTTAGTGCTACAGATGTTAAGACCATTGTTTTATTTATGAAAAGGCGGAGCGATGATTTTGCCAAAAACTGTCTATACATTGCTGAAGATTTGATTTTGGGTAAAGACACTGAACGTAAAGAGGATTTTATTGACAGCAAAAAATTATTAGAAAATTACACTTCACTCATTGGTATTGACAATACAGAATATAAAACACTTTTAAAACGCAAACCATCGGCTGAATTTCTAAAATCAGAATTTTATCTGAATTATAAAAAATGGTTTGATGATTTAACCGAAGTAAAGAATTGGAAAAAGGGTAAGAATTACGAAAAACTCACAAAAGAACAACAGGAGAAACATATTACCAATTGGTTTTTTGATGAAGTACTAGAAATTGAAAAAGAAAAATTCTTATACTTCCTCCTTTCACATAGACAGATTGATAAACCTGTAAAAGGCAACAATAAAAAGTCATATAAAGAATTTGTTCCGCAACAAACCTTGATTATTAAATCTGGTAAAGATAACGAAACCGAAAAAGCATTTCTCGGATATACTTTTAGTGAACGAAGGGGCTATAAGGGGTTGGACATGAAAACAGATACTAATGGTAAAGAAATAACCAAACTATTTGATAAGGAAAATTTGCGAAATCCTGATAAAGTAAATACTTACATTTATAAAGCATTTAAGGAGGAGCCAATAGCAGAAATTTCAGAGTGTTTGAAAGAACATATTCAACCTGTTAACTTAATTGATTGCTTCAATTTTGAGGATGAGGTATTTGTTAAGGAAATTGACATTTCTTTAAAAGCTAAAATCAACTGGGAAGAAATTTGGGGTATTGAAAGGAAAAAACTAAAGGCACTGGATGATTTTGTGCATATAGAGAAAGGAACATCTATTACAAAAGCAGATGTAGTAACTGGTGTAATACCAGTTATTGCAGGCGGAAAATCTGCAGCATATTATCACAATCAAAGCAATTATAACGGAAAAGTCATTACAATCAGTGCATCAGGTGCCAATTCAGGATATGCCGCATACCATACTGGAAAAATCTTTGCTTCAGATTGTAATGTAGTATACTCAAAAGAAGAAAAAGAAATCCCAACTTATTTTTTCTACTGTTTGCTTACTGCAATTCAGGGGGAAATCTATTTGCTTCAAAGAGGTCAAGCACAGCCCCATGTTTATGGCAAGGATTTAAAGAAAATACTCATCCCTGTTCTTACAAAAGATAAAGTTTCCAAAGTTATAAAGTTTGTTGAAGATGTTGAGAAAAATCAATATAAACACATCAAAGGAAATCTAAATCTTAAGGATGCTGAAAGTGAATTAAACAAAGTAAAAAGAGAAGGAGTAATTAAAATTCTAACTCAATAAAAAATTTTACAAGCATGGAGAATAAGCAAAAGCATCTTGAATTTGCACAAGGAGTGGTAAACCGAATGGGGCAAAATTCATTTTTTATTAAGGGATGGTCTGTTACGCTTGTATCTGCACTGTTTGCATTAGCGGCAAAAGATGCAAATCAAAAATTTGTAATTGTAGCATACTTTCCGACACTTGTTTTTTGGTTACTTGATAGTTATTTTCTTTACCAGGAACGATTATTTAGAAAAGTTTATGACCACGTACGCAAAGAAACTAACACTGACTTTTCATTGAATACAAAACAATTTGATAAGGGTATTTTGGATTGGGCTAGTGCTGCACTTTCAAAAACAATACTTCTTTTTTACGGGATAATATTTTTAACACTAATAATTGTAATGTTTTACTTAAAATAAAATCAAAATGGCAAGAAGAGCATTTTTTAGCTTTCACTACAAAAATGATGTATGGAGAGCAAATCAAGTAAGAAATAGTTGGGTCACTAAAGATGACAAAGAAGCTGCTGGTTTTGTTGATGCAGCAGAATTTGAAAAAGTTGAAAAGGAAGGAGAAGACGCAATAAAAAGATGGATAAATAAACAACTTGAAGGAACATCTGTAACTGTTGTGTTAATTGGTTCCGAAACTAGCAACAGACCATATGTAAAATATGAGTTGCAAAAGAGCTATGAAAAAGGCAATGGTATGTTGGGCATCTATATTCACAAATGTAAAGACAAGGATGGAAATACATCTACAAAGGGTTCAAATCAATTTGGAGAAATTGGGAAAGATGCAAAAGGAAATCCTGTTTATTTTAGCGTTGACTATCCTTGTTATGATTGGGTAGATGATGACGGTTATAACAACATGGGTAAATGGATTGAAGCAGCAGCAAAGAAAGCAGGAAGATAAAATATTTAAAAAATTTAATATTATGACAAAAGCAGACATCATTTCAGCAATCAACGTGAAAGTTGGCAGTAATTATTCAATTTGGACTATTGGAATTACAGATGACCCAGAAACAAGAAAATCGCAACACTCCAATGACGGCAAATCGGTAAAGTATTGGAGCCACTGGAAAACCGACAGTGAAACCATAGGACGAGATGTTGAAAAACACTTCCTAGACAAGGGAATGAAAGGTGATACTGGGGGAGGCGGAAAAGCAGGTTATGTTTACGTTTTTTAGGCAAACACACAAAAGCATACACATTTTGCAGCCGCTAAAGCCGCCACACGAACCAAAGCTGCAAAAAGAGTATGCTTTTCATCAGCCCGAGAAAAATTGTATTAAAAAAATCTCCTTCCCTTCTAAAAATTTTAAAAACCCTAACACACAAGCCAACGACTGATAAAAAATTATGACAATAACAGTAGAAAAGAAACGACATAACTACTTGACATTCAAGAACCGCCAGTGCATAACAGGCGGTATATTTTATTGCCGAGATAGTGCGGGTTTCAGCGTTTCTGCATCTAATAAACTTTCGTGTAACTTGACAGGAAAGAGCTTCGAAATCGGCAACAAAAACATACCGCCAATCCGTTATCTGCATGGCTAAAAAAATCGACAGAAACAATAAACTATGAAAATTGGAATATTACATTTAAGCGACTTACATATACAAGAAGACGACTTAACAAATAGAATTGAAAAACTTGTTAGATCTGTAGAATATGACATTAAACAGATTTCACACTTATATTTGGTTTTCTCCGGAGACATTGTAAATTTTGGTAGAAAATCTGAATTTGAAAACGCTAAAATTTTTGTAGCAGAGCTAACAGATAGATTAAAAGAAAAGTGGAAATTATTAAACATAAAAGTCGTTGCAGTTCCAGGAAATCACGATTGTTGTTTTGACAATGAAAAAAAAACCCGAAAATCTATTTTAAATGATTGTAAAACAGATATAGTTGAAGAAGAAGATTATTTCACAGACGCTATGGCAGTTCAGTCTGATTTTTGGGATTTCACAAATGAGGTAACAGAATTATCGGGAAGAAATTTAGTGTCTTATAAATATGAATTTAGACCACATTTGAATTTTAAGGTAACTTTTCATTGTTACAACACAAGTTGGCTTACAGAAATTAACGAAAAACAAGGTTCACTTATAATTCCTGAAAACAAATTTATTGAAAACGAAAATGGCGAATACGTAATCTCAGTTTTTCATCATCCAGTAGATTGGCTGTCAGCAAATACAAAAAGAAATAACAAACAACGATTTGAAGAACATTTAATAAATAGCTCAAATCTTGTAATTTATGGCCACGAACACGACAAAGGAGATCCTAAGGCAGTACTTCAAAAAAACAATAATGTAGTTTTTTGCGGTGGCAAAGCTTTTGATAAAAATATTATTACAGAAACAGGGTTTTGTCTTTATGAAATAGACCTAACTTACAAGTCAATAAATATTAAAACTTTCAATTTTGATGGTGAAACATATTTAGTTGAGACAGAAGACAAACATCAAATTATTGAAAAGGTTAAACGAGAATTTATTTTAAACAAAGAATTTGAAACAAAAATCACAGATTTAAGTATTCCTTTAAAACACTCAAAAAAGCCAAAATTAGTTTTATCAGATATATTTGTTTACCCTGACCTAGAACCATTACTTGAAGACGACAATTACGTTGCGCAATATCCAAACTCGTCTGAACTAATTGAAAAAATTAAAAATGAAAAAAATGAAAATATACTAATTGAGGGAGCTGACCAATCAGGTAAAACATCATTGCTTTATGTACTTTACAAAAGGTATTATGAAATGGGTCTTACTCCAATTTATTTAAGAGGTAAATATTGTAATGAAACAGATGTAAAGAAATTAGTAAAAAAGGTTTTAAAGGAGCAATACGATAGTGAAAATGTAGATTTATTTTTCCAACTTGATAAAAAAGTTCTACTACTTGATAACTTCCACAAATCAAGTCTTAATTCAAAATTTAAAAAACGGTTAGTAGAATCTTTCAACAATAATTTTGAAGTAATAATTGTTACATCTGACAATACCTACAGCTCAAAAAATGTAACTGAGGAAGCTACTAGCTTTAAGGATTATTTTAAATATAAACTTTTACCGCTTGGTCACGAAAAGAGAAGTGAATTAATTGAACAATGGCTTTTGATTGGTGAAAATAAGTTGACGGTCCAAGAAGAAGTAATATTGAATACCGTAAAATCAAGATTTAATGAAATCAATTCATTGATTGGTAATAGGTTGATGCCTTCTTATCCAATTTTTATATTGACACTCTTACAAAGTCTTGATGAAAACCTTCAAAACTTTTCACAAACTTCATATGCTAATATCTATCTAGTTTTAATCAAAGCAGGTCTCGTTAAAGAAGGAATCAAAGATTCAGTTTTGACGAGTTTATTGAATATTCTCAAAGAGCTTGCTTTTTATATGTACGACAAGAAGAAAAGTCCTTTTAATAGAGAAGATTTTGACAGCTTTATTTTAGAATATTCAGCTAAATATTTCCGTGACAAATCATTAACAAATGATAAAATTCTTAGTGTACTGTGTAACTCTAATATTTTGAAATTTGATGATGAATACTATAGCTTTTCTTACAAGTATATATACTACTTCCTGATAGCCCAAAAAATATCAACAGACATAGAAAGCTATAAAGGTCTCATATATGACTTATGTAACAATATCCATTTAGAGATAAATGCAAATATTTTGATTTTTCTTTCCCACCATTCAAAGGCACAAATTCTTATAGATAGTATCGTTTTCACAAGTGAGATTCCTTTCGAGAAAGCGAATCCATTAACATTAAGTAAAGATGACGAGTTTGTGCAATTTATCACTGAGTTTACAAATGAAATCAAAGATGAAATAATTGAAGATAGAAACCCAAAAGAAGAAGTAAAAAAAGAACTCAAGAAAAAAGATGCCATTGAGAGAAGGAATAGAGTTGATACTGATAGTGATAGTGATAATGAGGAAGGAATATTACCTTCTGAGGCAATTGAAATGAATCAAGCATTTAGAACTGTTAAAATCATTGGACAGATTGTAAAGAATCAAAGTGGTGACTTTGAAAAGGAAAAACTTATCAAGCTTGTTGAAGCAGCTTACAACACCATTTTTAGATTTCTTGGTTTTTATTCAGGTATGCTAGAAAAAGACAAAGAATTACTTATTGAAGCAATTGTTGAGGATATAAGGAAAAAGGAAGAAGAGAAGAAAAGTAGACGTGGTGAATTAGATGTTAAGTTGATAGAAAAGACAGTAAGAAATATTCTTCAATTTATTTCGTGGCGTATTTGTGTAGATAGTATGACTAATCTAATGTTTTCAGTTGGAACAAAAGGCCAAAATGAATTATTTGATAGAGTTAATACAAACATAGATACTACGGCATCCAAAATAGTAACATTTGCTATTAAAACGTTTTATGATAAAATTGACACAAAAGAATTAGAAAAATTGTTTGAAGATGTTAAAGACAATTATTTGGCTCAGTGCATCTTGAGAGAATACATTAAGAGGTACTTATATACTAACTATGTAGAAAGAAACAAGCGAGACAGAATTATTCAAATAGCAGGATTTAACAAACAAAGACTGATTGGAAAAATGAAAACAAAATAAAGCCCAGCAGGTAGCAGACGTTTGGCTCAGTGGCGGGTGACGTGGT
Organism: uncultured Flavobacterium sp.; assembly: GCA_964498595.1. Classification (GTDB taxonomy): domain Bacteria; phylum Bacteroidota; class Bacteroidia; order Flavobacteriales; family Flavobacteriaceae; genus Flavobacterium. Next base: position 50 of record CAZCIV010000095.1, on the reverse strand, counting down.
TAATTGAACATTCTACCTCGCATCAACTTTTGTGGTGTATTAACAGTTTT
>CAZCIV010000094.1:0-8722 GCA_964498595.1 uncultured Flavobacterium sp. | reverse complement strand
GCGACATGCAAAAAATGGGCTTGCAATTAACAGCCGAAGAAATTTACAGTATCAACAACCACAGTTTAAAAGATGCTATTGTGCAATTTAATGGCGGGTGTACTGCAGAATTAATTTCTAAAGACGGATTAGTATTAACCAATCACCACTGTGGATATGATGCCATTGCAGAATTGTCATCAGCAGAAAAAAACTACTTAAAAAACGGGTATTGGGCAAAAAACAGATCAGAAGAACTTAAACCATCAAGTTTATATGTACGTTTCTTTGTACGTATGGACGATTGTACAAAAAGAATCTTATCTGTTGTTAATCCAAGTATGAGCGAAGCGGATAGAGAAAAAGCTATCAATGCTGAAATCGCTAAAATTGAAAAAGAAAACAACGATGGTGGGAAATATACGGTTTCTGTTCGTCCGTTTTTCCAAGGAAATGAATACTACTATTTCGTTTACCAAGATTATAAAGACGTTCGTTTAGTAGGAACTCCACCAGAAAGTTTAGGAAAATTTGGTGGTGATACTGACAACTGGGAGTGGCCTCGTCATACAGCAGATTTCTCTATGTTTAGAGTTTATGCTGATGCAAACGGTAATCCAGCTGACTATTCTCCAAACAATGTTCCATTACAACCAAAACACTATCTGCCTGTAAACATTGGAGGAGTTAAAGAAAATGACTTCGCTATGATTTTGGGTTATCCTGGTAGAACTAACCGTTGGATGCCAGCAGGCGGAATTGAGCAAAACGTAAAATTTGCTTATCCAGCTTGGGTTGAAGGTTCTAAAACAGGAATGGACAATATGAAAAAATACATGGTTCAATCTGATGCTTTAAACCTTATCTATGCTTCTAAATTTGCAGGAGTAGCTAATTACTGGAAAAACCGTCAAGGAATGATTGATGCATTGACAAAATTTGGAACAGCAAAAACAAAAGCAGCTCAAGAAGCTAAATTCCATAAATGGGCTAATCAACCAGCTAACAAAGCAAAATATGGTAATGTAGTTCCTACAATTAATAAATATTATGCAATGACGAATGAAAAATCACGTCATGATAATTATTTAATGCAATTATTTAGAACGTCTGCTTTTGGAACAGTAAGTAGAGGTTTAGGAAAACAGTTAGAAAACTATGCTAAAGCAGAAGCTACAAAAAGAGTACAAATGGCTCCAGCTATTTTAGAAATGGCTCAAGGAATGCACAGTGAGTTACATATTCCAGCTGAAAAAGATATTTTAGCAGCTCAATTAAATTTATATGCTAAAAAAGCAGGATATAAATTAGCTCCAATGGTTGAGAAATTAGCTGCAGAAAACAATGGTGATTTTACAAAATATGTAAACGCAGCATTTGATTTAAGTATTTTTACTTCTGTTGATAGAGTAAAAGCTTTCTTAAATTTACCATCTGAAGAATTACTTAAAAATGATCCACTTTATGTATTAACAAATGATTTATTAACTCATTATAGCTTTAGAAGTGAGGAATTAATCAAAGCTCAAAACGATTTTGGTGCTTCTTTCCGTTTATTGGTGGAAGGTTTGAGAGAATCTAAAATTGGAGAAATTAAATATCCAGATGCCAATTCAACTTTACGTTTAACTTATGGTAAAGTACGTTCTTTACCAGCAGACAAACGTAATGATGCTAAAATTAATAACTACACTACATTAGCTGGTCAAGTTAAAAAATACAAAAAAGGTGATTTAGAATTTGATTTGCCAGAAAGAGTATTACAAATGAACGCAGCTAAAGATTTCGGTCGTTACGCAGATAAAGATGGTTCATTACATGTAAATTTCTTAACTGATAATGATATTACAGGAGGAAATTCAGGTTCGCCAGTATTAAATGGAAAAGGTGAATTAATCGGTTTAGCATTCGACGGGAACATCGAAGCTATGGCAGGTGACGTAATCTTTGACAAAAAATTACAAAGAACAATCAACGTAGATATTCGTTACGTATTGTGGGTAATTGAGAATTTCTCAGGTGCAAAACACATTGTAGACGAAATGACTATTGTGAAGTAATTTTTAATTACAATATAAATAGAAACGTCCCGATTATTCGGGACGTTTTTTTTATGGTTTACTTTTGAATTTTTAATTTGGTATTGGTTGAGTGACTCGAGAATTCTGGAGCATACATGCTTTGAAAAGTTGCAATACCATCATTAAAAGAACCTGAATTGTTTACACGAACTTCATATTCTAAAACATAGGTTCCGGTTTTAATCTTGTCAAAAAAGAAATGAGTGGCCACATCTTTCGTACTTCTGTAAAAACTGATGCCGTCTTTCCAATCGTACTTAGAAATTACATCTACAGGCTCAAAACAAGATGCTCTTAAGTCTTTTAAATGAACAAACTCTAAATCATTATCCGTTTTAATGATTAGTCGAATGGTAATTAAATCACCAACTTTTACATTTTCAGAATTTATATCGATAAGTTTATCTCCTTCTGAAGTTTTTACTTTTTTATAAAGGTTTTTTGTAATTGAAAGTGCTGAAGTACTGTCTGATTTAACAGCATCTAAATCTTCAAAATATTGCCAATATAAACCACCAAATCCAGCTACATCTGATTTGTTTTCAACTGAAATTTGTCCCATTTCTTTTGAAATTTCATCAGAATTCCAATTCATTTTTATATATCCAGTACTTGCATCTTTATCTTTTTCTGATAATTTTTTAGACAATACTTTTTCGTTACCCATTTTAAATTTAGTATTGTCTTTAATACTTGTCCAGTCGGTTCCTTGTAATAATAAGGCGTAAATAGCTTCGGTTGTGGCTTTTGTGGTTGGCCAATGTTTCAATTGTTTTTGTTTTAATAGCCAAACCTTCATTTCATCTACAAACTTTTTGTCTTTTTCTATTTCGGAAAAGGCTTCAATTAATAATGCTTGTGTTTCTATAGCCGATTGGTACCAATAATATCCATTTTTATTTTCAATCCAATACATGCCAAAATCATCATTTCGAGCTACTGTTTCTTTTAAATTTTCAATGATTTTCTCTGCGAATTTTTTATCACCAAATCGATTCATCGTTAAAGCTAATAATCCTTTTTGGTATAAAGAATAATTTAACCAATTAGCTTTAAACTCCACTTTTTGAATGTTTATAATGGAATCTATTTTTTTTGAAATAGGATATTCTTCTAAATAAAAACTTCGGGCATATAAATAATGTAAGTTGGAATAAGCGTAATAATTAATACGTTCATTTTTAAGCGTACTTTGATTTATGTATTTACTGTCTAAATAAGGAATTGCTTTTGAAGTTATATTTTTAAATTCCGATTTTTTTTCAGGGAACATTTTACTTAAATGCCCAAATCCAGAAATAATATGTTGGGTGATAAAAATATTCTCATCTCCACCATCAAACCATGCAAAACCTCCAGAAGCTAATTGTTTTTCTTCTATTTTTTTGATGGTTTTGTCTTGCGATTCTTTCATGGTGTTCAAATCCATTAATAGCGCCAAACGTTTGTTTTTTAGTTCTTCATTTTCGGCATCTAATAACCATGGCGTTTCATTTAAAACGATAGATTTTAATTCTTCATTTTGAGTGAGCTTTGAAACCGCTTTCGGGTTATTTTTCCAAGATTCAAATAAGCTAGCTATTTTGGAATTACTAGAAATAATTTCTGTAGCTATAAAATTTCCATAATACCTTGAAAAAGTTTGCTCTGCACATTCGTGTTGATATTCCATCAAATAAGGTAATGATTGAAGCGCAAGCCATGTTGGGTTTGAAGTATACTCTAAAGTAAATAAATGGTTTTTTAAAGTTTTAGATTCATTGTTTTTAAGGTTATCAAATACATATTCTTTTTTAGAATTTCCTTTTACCCAAATCGGAATGCTTTCCGTAAGTAAGACTTTATTGCTCATTACGGGTAAAATATTTTCTTCACCATCAGAAAAATTACCCGATTTAGCTACTATTTTATATTGTAATCCTTGAACTCCTTCTGGAATTGTAACTGTCCAAGAAACAGGAACACTTTCTTTTGATTTACAATTGAAAGCTTTTACATTAGAACTATTATTCGCAATTACATCAATCGGTTGCATAGTAGTTGCATCAAAAAGCAATAACATAGCATTTCCTGATTTGATTTCATTAGTTAGATTTACCACTTTTGCCGTTAAGGTAATTTCATCTTTTTCACGAACAAAACGAGGCATATTGGTTTGAATCATAACATCTTTTTGCGAAATAATGCTCGATTCAAAATAACCTGATTCTAAATTTTTATTGTGACCAAATAGACGTAATTTCCATTTGGTTAAGGATTCAGGAGTGGTAAATTGGAAAGAAAATTTACCATTACTATCCGTTTTAATATGAGGATAAAAGAAAGCCGTTTCATTAAAATTACTTCTTGTTTTAACTTGAGTTAATTCTTTTAATCCATTTTTAGTTGTAATTATGATTACTCCGTTTTTGCCTCTAATTCCGTACAAAGCAGATGCTATAGAATCTTTTAAAACCGAAATAGACTCAATATCATCTGGATTAAAAGAAATTGCATTAGAATTTGTGTTGTCATAGTTTGAACTATCATAAACAATTCCATCTATTACATATAAAGTTTGATTTTCTTCTGTGATTGTCGAAGTTCCTCTTAATACAATTCGAGTACTTGATCCAACGCCTCCAGAAGAATTAGTAACTTGAACACCAGCTATTCTACCTGAAAGAGCATTAACTAAGTCAGATTCTTCATGCTCTAAAAATATGTTTGAATTTGTACTTTGAGCTGCATATGTTACAACTTTTTCTTGCTTTTTGATGCCTAAAGCTGTAACAACAACTTCATTACCATTAATCAAATCGTCTTTTAAATTTATTTCTATATTTTTTAATTGCTCAATTGATATTTCCTCTGATTTTTTTCCGGTATAACTTATAACAATAATTTCTCCTTTAGCGGCTTCAATAGAAAACTCGCCATCAAAATCGGTTGTAGTACCCCTGTTGGTTCCTTTGATGTATACATTTGCTCCTGCAATTGGTCCCAATTCATCATGTACAACTCCAAAAATTAATTTAGAGTTTTTAGGAATTTTATTTACATTACTTATTCTCTTCTGATAATTTTTATATGTGTAATTGTTTTTTGGGTCATTAAAATCAAAACCAAACCAATATAGTTCAGGTTCTCTTTTATAAATAGCAAAGTGATTTCTTGGAGTTCTAAAATTGTTTACAAAAAGATTAATGGTAGTACCATAATTTGTAATATAAGGTATTCTTGGATAGGAATAATTTTCTTGGAAATGAAAGCTGTTCCAACGATCTTTTGCAAATTGGTCTAAAGAACTATCATACATACTGGCTAAAATTTCGGCTTGTTGTTTTGGATTTGTAATTTTAAAGGACCAATTTTCTGTACTTCCAGGTTCAATTTTATTGCGTAAACTTTCAATTTCAATTAAGAACTTTTCATCTGATTCTTCTCTTTTTATTTGGTGTGTTTTTGTATAACCTTCATTTTCCCATATGGTTGAGAAATGAAATGTTAAATGGTTCAAATATTTTACTTCCTTGTTAAAATTAAATACAGCTTTTCCATTTTTTAATTGAATTGTCTTCACTTCCTGTATTAGATCTTCGTTTGCATAAAAACGAGAAGTTATATATAAATCAGGAATAATGGATTGAATTTCAATAGTATAAAATTTAGAATTAGGAGTTGTAATGTCTTTGTAAGTAAAAAGTTCATCTTCAGAATAAGGATATTCTTTTGATTTTACATTAATTACTCTTTGTCTTGTTATTAGATTGTTTTTCAAATCATAAGCTTCTGCAACTATTTTGAATTTAGAATTTCTGTAATTTTTTAAAAATTCTAAAGCAATTTCTTTGCTAGTTTTTGTATCAAAAGGAATAGTTTTTATGAGAATTTCTTCTGTTTTTTCATCGGTGTTATCATAAGGCTCATGAGGAAATAATTTTTTAAATTCTTCTCGTTTAATTGTTTGTATTTCAGGAATTGAGAAAAGCCTTCTTTTTAAAAATGCGTTACTTTTTATTTCATAAATTTTTACAACACCCTTTGCTTCAATGGGATAATTGTTTAGCGTTTTTGTGGAAATATACAAGATGTTATTTTCTTCAGAAATTAATTCAGGTTTGATGCTTAAATTAATATTTAACATTTCTCTTCCTACTGAAATAGTTTGTGAGGCAGTTCTTGTTTCTCCTTGAATATCAGTAACTTTAAAATCAATTGTAAAATTTATTGTTTCAATTTCATTGTTTGGAACAGTAGGTTCATTAGCCATGAATTGTATTGAAAAATTTCCATTTTCATCAGTTGTAGTTTCTGAAATAATATAATCTTCATCAAACGGAATACTATTAGTTTTACTATGGACACTTTTTGAAATGGAATATTCAATTTTGGCATTGGTAAGATTATTTCCAGCTAATGCTTTTGCATTTCCTTTAATATTTATAGAATCGCCAATAGTGTAATTTTCTGTAATTTCATCAAAAACTATCTCAAATGTTGGGCGCTTGTATTCCTCAACTTTAAAATTAAATTCGGTGTGACTTTCAAAATCAACATTGTCCCAAAATTGATGTTCATCATCTTTTTTGTTATAGTATTTTGAATCTTGTTCGTAGTTGTTTGGCTCATCAATTTCTATAGTAAATTCGCCTGTTAGAACATTTTTAGGAATTTCAAATTCACCCGAAAAACTTCCAAATTCATTAGTTTGAACGTCAAATTCTTTCAAGGTTGTCTGATTAACATCGTAAATACTTACATGTACAGTTAAAAATGGAACAACACTTTTGTTGTTGTCTTTCTTTTGAATAATCACGCCTTTGTAATATAACTTTTGCCCAGGTCTGTAAATTGCACGATCAAAAAATACTAAAGCTTTAGCTTCCCAGTTGATAAAATCGTCTTCATATTGATTATTCTGTTCGTTTTTATATGAAAAGCCACGATTGTATTTTGTTGTAAGCGAATCATCTTTAAAGGTTACTAAAATTTCATTTTTGTATGTTTTGTCTTTAATTCTATCTCTATGTTTAAAATATGCATTCCCGTTTTTATTTGTTTTTATTGCTTCATCTTCATTGCTAATAATTACATTTTCTAAAGGTTTTCCAGTTTTTCTATCATACAAATAAAATACATCTTTCTTGTCTTCCTTATCTTCTATTAAATAAAGGTTAGTAACTGAAATTTTATTGTAAGCGAAAGCTTTTGTATTCAGATTGTTATTGGTTTCTACATAAATTAAATACTTTCCAGTATCTAATTTTTCTAGTAAAACTTCTGTATTATACTCAAAATAATCCTTTTTGTTAGGTAAAACAATTATTTGCTTTTTTAATGGTGTGTTTTTAGCTATAATTAGTTTAACAATAGAGTCTGTGTCGATGCTTTTATTTCTAGTATAATCGTAGTTATTATCTAAAAGAGTACTAATTTTTTCATTTAGCCTGTAGTAAGAAATTGAAATTGTGTCTACATTTTTGAAATTTACAAAGGCTCTATTGTTTTGTAATGGGTAAATTATTTTTGGTAATTTAATGTTCAAACTTTTATTCGTAATTTCTATTTTTATTTTTTCAGCTTCAGCTAGTGCATTAACGTTGATTTTTGCATTCAGTATTGTGTCAATTAAAGATAAAGTATTTTTGTAGGAATTGATTTTTCCGTTTTTGTATGTTTTAGATTGATAATGTTGAGCTCTGTCAACTCTTAAAAATTGTTTTAAAAATAAACCTTGAGTCGTTTTCTCTAATGAAGAAATTTTTTCCAAATATATTTCCTCATTCCAAAACGTTTCCTTGATGAATTTTAACCTTTCATAATAAGCAAAATCAACTTTGTCGAAATTTTTCTTGTCTAAATAATATTTTTCATTTTTCTGAAAAATCGAAATTAACTTTCTTAGATTTTCATCTTCTAGTTTTTTAGAATCAAAATTTACAAAGGAATTAGGATTAGTATAAAATATTTTGATATCATTTTCAAAATCAGTTGATTTTTTTAGTCTCCATGAAACAATTCTTGATTTGTAATAGTTACAACTTTTCTGAGAAAGGAATTCATAGATTGAATAATTTTTATCGTCTACACTTGGTGAAATATCAAAAATATCTTTGAATTTATCAAGATTTACTGATCTTAAATCATTTTCGTTAAGTAACAGTTGGTTGTAATTTTTCTCTATTTGAGCTTTAAAATCATCTTCTGTCCAAGTTAAAAAATCAGTGTTTTTTTGATTTTCTAAGTTAGTTCTTTTTCTGATTGTATAACTATTTCTATTATAATATTCTTCTAATATATCAATGTATACGTAGTGCAGAAGTGCTTTTGAAACAGGTTTTGCTTCATTGATTTCTTTTTGAATATTATGGATAATCGTTGTTTGAGCTTTTTCATCAAAAACTTGTTCAAATTTTGATAAATAAAAAAAACATTTGATGATTTGCACTTCATCATTTTTTCGCTTTGCTTTTTTGTAAATTTCTTGGACTTTTTCTTGTGCTGATTTCACTTTTCCGTCCAATTCATATTGGTAAACTTCTTTCCATTTGTCCTCATATTGAGCAAATAATTGGAACGAATTAATTAACACTAGTAGTAAAAATATTTTTCGCATAAAGGTTTGTTTTTATCTATAGAGTAAAAAAAATATAAAAAGGTTGGGACAAAAAAAATTAAAT
>CAZCIV010000093.1:2560-8742 GCA_964498595.1 uncultured Flavobacterium sp. | reverse complement strand
TCAATAATATTTCCTACAACTTTATCTGCGTTTTTGTCCTCAACTGATTTAATATCGTTTTCTGGATCTTTCAATAAAGCCGATAATCCTCTTCCTAAGGCTTGTTTTTTTACCGCTTTTGTCATCTTACTCTATTATTGATTTTTCTTAATAATTTCTTCTGCTAAGTTTAAATAGTTTGAAGCTCCTTTACTCGTTGCATCATAATTAATGATGCTTTCTCCAAAACTTGGAGCCTCGCTTAACTTAATATTTCTTTGAATTACCGTTTCAAATACCATATCGTTAAAGTGTTTTTGAACTTCTTCAACTACTTGGTTAGATAATCGTAATCGAGAATCGTACATAGTTAATAATAATCCTTCAATATCCAAGTTTGGATTGTGGATTTTTTGTACACTTTTAATGGTGTTCAATAATTTTCCTAGACCTTCTAAAGCAAAATATTCGCATTGAATAGGGATAACCACACTATCAGCAGCCGTTAAAGCATTTAAAGTTAACAACCCTAACGAAGGAGCACAATCAATTAGAATATAATCGTATTTGTCTTTTACACTTTCCAAAGCCGTTTTAAGCATGTACTCGCGATTTTCTTTATCAACTAATTCAATTTCGATAGCAACCAAGTCAATATGAGCTGGAATCACCGAAACATTTGGAGCTGTACAAGAAACAGTTGCTTCCTCTGGAGTAGCACTATGTTCAAGGACTTGATACGAACCTATTTCAACACTTTCTACATCAATTCCTAAACCCGAACTTGCATTTGCTTGTGGGTCAGCATCAATTAAAAGTACTTTCTTTTCTAAAACACCAAGAGAAGCTGCTAAGTTAACAGATGTAGTTGTTTTGCCAACACCACCTTTTTGATTGGCAATTGCAATGATTTTACCCATTTGATTATTGAAAATTTTAAGCCGTAAAAATACAATTATTTATGGTTTTTTCAAGGTAATTTTGTTAACAATGGGTTAAAGTGTTAGTTAAATGATTTACAATCTGACAAATAATAGGTTACAATCTAAATTTTATATTATAAGTTACCCTTTTATCGAATTAAACTAAAGTGAGAATTAATCGATTTTTGAACACCATTTTCTTCATATTCTAATCTAAACCAATAATCTGTAGAAGGTAGTTTGTTATTGTTAAAAGTGCCATCCCAAGCTGAATTTACAGGGTTTAGATGGGTAAGTAATTTTCCAAATCGATCAAAAATGGTTATTTTCCAATTATTTAATATGGATATTCCTTCAATAGTCCAAAAATCATTTATTCCATCATCATTTGGAGTAAAATAATTAGGATAGTTTAAAATAAAAACATCCTCTGTAATGAAATAACCACATCCATTACTATCTAAAACTGTAATTGTATGATTTCCAATACTAATATTTTCAAAAACAGGACTTTCTTGTAATGCACCATTATCGAGTTGGTAGTAATAATTACCAGTTGGAAATGCATTTATAGTAATACTTTGATTATCCATAAAAGCTCCTGAAACACTATAAGAAAAGCTTTGTAATTGCGATTCTAAAATGGTAACAGCAATCGTTTGAGGGTTTGCACAAGAACCTAAACTTGGTGTAAACGTATAATTACCTGAAGTCAAATTGTCAATTGTTGCTGGTGACCATGTTCCAGATATTCCATTAGGAGATGTAGTTGCTAAAATTGGAGGTGTATCTCCAGAACATAACGAAATACTATTAGGAAAATCAGGTGAAAAATTATTTCCAACTGTAATGTTTATTTGGTATGGAGTAATAATTTCACAGGGTCCAGTTTGTGGTGTAAAAGTATAAGTTGTAGTTCCTGATATTGAAGTGTTTATCGCTGAAGGACTCCAAGTTCCTAAAATTGGAGTAGCGTTTGATGATGCAAAAGGCAAATTTTCAGGTATTGCATTTAAGCAATATATAGTTGTTAACGGAGGAAAAACCAATGCAATTGTAGTAGAAGGTGTTACCGTAACAATTATAGTTTCAGGTGTTCCTTCACATCCGTTTAGAATAGGAGTAACTACATAGGTTACAGTTCCAGAGGTAGCGCCATTATATTGTAATGTTTGATTAATTGTAGTTCCAGAACCATTTGAAAATCCTGATACATCAGAAGATGATGCAGTCCAATTCAAAGTGGCATTTACATCAGAAGCAACTAGTGTAATCGAGGTATTGGTATTGGTACACAAAGTAGTTGGCCCAGAAGAAGTTATTGAAATTGCCGGTAATAATGTTACTGCCGTTCTTGTATTGCTTCTGCATCCACTTGAAATAGTGATGGTTTCAGCATAGTAAGTTCCGATGGAAGTCGGTGAATAAGTAGCTGAATTGGCTAATAAAAGATTTCCATTTGTGGGGCTATCATACCAATTTACGGTTTCCCCTGCTAATACACTGACGCTTAAACTAGTTGCTTGATTGGTGCAAAAACGCTGGTCGCCATTCGAAATAGGAGCAATAGGTAATGGAATGAAAATTACACTATAAATATCCGAAAAAGTAGAACAAAACGGATTGTTTAAATTGGCAATATCTTGCGCTACTTTAACTCGGTAATAGGTTGTATTTGTTATGTTTGGAATGGTATAATTTGCTGTATTTTCACCAACAATATCTGTGAAATTTATGTTGTCATTACTTTGTTGCCATTGGTAAACATGTGAAATACTTCCAGATGTAATAACTTCTAAATTTGGATTTGTTATTGCAGAATTTGGACAGATCGTCATGGTGTTTCCAGAAATAGAAGTGTTAATAATCGTACTATTTTCACCACAAGCTCTAAACATAATATCGTCAATAGCTAAGTCATTTCCGCAACCACCGCCACCGTTATTTCGCATTTTTAAAATTACCGAAGTTTGTCCTGCCGGCATCGTAAAAACCAAACCAAATTGATTCCATATAGGAGTAGATGTGCCTGCAATATTTCCAGTATTTCCAGAACGAAGCAAAATAGTGTCGGTTTCATCCCAAATTTCAAATGTAACATTGATAGGAATTCCAGAACCAGGACAAGCACCAGAAGCCGCATTGTAAATATTGATTAACCAAGCCGAAAATTCAAAACGTGTGTTGCTACACAATCCTGTTACGGTTCTTCTGTAAAATTGTCCTGGAGTATTGCTAGCATTTACAATTAAACATTTTCCGTTAATTCCATCTGGTTCATTATCGGGAGTTCTGTCAAGTGAATTGTGCCAATTATTTGGGATTAAATTAGTTCTGTTGTAAACCGTATATTGACCATCTTGTGGAAATCCAGAATTGACAAAAGTATAGTTGGTAACACCAACAGGCAGAGCAGGGCCATAAGTTGTACCACTTCCAAAATTCTCATAAAATATTGGTGCACCACTACTACCTGTGCAAAATCCTAACTGTCCAAAGGAGTTTGAAGTGTAACAAAATAAAACAATAAAAATCCAATATTGCTTTGTTAGTAAAGGGATGTTTTTCTTTTTATTCATAACTGCTTAAAATTAAAACTTCTTTTTAAGAGTTTGAAGCGAAAATCTATCATAAAAACTATACAAAAAACGATATAGTACAATCATAATAAATAATGTTAGTTAGCTGAAATTACCCTCAATTATATGTTGTTTTGTATAGGTGTTGTTTAGGTTAATTTGGGTTCAAAAAAAAAATTAGACAAGGATTTTATATAGCACAAAGCTTATCAGCCGCTTTTATTAAAGTTTCATCTGTTTTAGCGAAACAAAAACGCAGCATGTGTCTATCCGTATTATCATTATAAAAAACTGAAATCGGAATCGAAGCCACACCATGATTTACAATCAATTCTTTAGCAAAATCCACATCGTTTTTATTCGAAATTTGGTTGTAATTCACTACTTGAAAATACGTTCCATCGCAAGGCATTAACTCAAAACGGCTGTTTTTAATTAAGTTTTGAAATAAATCGCGTTTGTGTTGGTACATTTTGGAAACTTCACTAAAATCAACGACATCTAAATATTCTGAAATAGCATGTTGCGAAAAACTATTCACACTAAATACCAAAAATTGATGCACTTTCTTCATTTCGAACATTAGACGTTCAGGAGCAATTAAATAACCTACTTTCCAACCTGTAACATGCAACGATTTTCCAAAAGACGAAGCGATTATCGTTCGTTCTACTAATTTTGGACGTGTATTAAATGAAATATGCGGTTGCGAAAACGTAATGTATTCGTATACTTCGTCACCTAAAATAAGAATTTGAGGATGTTTTTCTAAAATGGTTTCTAAAGATTCAAAATCTTGTTCTGTCCAAATTCTTCCCGTAGGATTGTGCGGATTATTGATGATAATCATTTTTGTTTTAGCCGAAATAGCGCTTTCAATTCGGTTGAAATTGGGTGTGTAATCATCGTTTAAGGAAACGCGAACTGGTTTTCCACCAGCTACTAAAACAGAAGGTTCGTAACTGTCATAACTTGGATCTAAAATTAACACTTCATTGCCTTGATTCACAAACGTGTTAATCGCTGTAAAAACGCCTTGTGTAGCGCCAGCGGTAATCAATATTTCGGTTGCCGTATTGGCTTTTCTACCGTATTGTTTTAACGTTTGATTCGCAATTTTTTCCAATAACGAAGGTAAACCTGCCATCGGTGTGTATTGGTGAATATTTTCTCGAATAATACGCTCCGAAATTTGCAACAAACGTTCGTCTTCTGGGAAATTTGGAAATCCTTGCGATAAATTTATAGATCCATGCTGGTTCGCTAATTGCGACATTACGGAAAAAATACTGGTGGTGATGTTAGGTAGTTTTGACATGAGATAATTATTTCATACTTGAAAAATCATCAAGTTGTGTTTTGATATTTTGTTTTACTATTTCGATATTATGAAACTCATTTTTGAATATGAATTCGAGTTTGTAATGGATTTCTTCTTCAGGGATTTTATAATTGATTTCTAATTTTGAAAATTCTTTATTATCTGATTTAGAATACCATTTGTCAAATAGTTTACTTCTAAAAAGTTGTTTGTTATCTAAACTATCACAAACATAGTGTAGTAAACTATCAGGATAAGATGTAAAGAAATCAAAAATAATCTCAATGATTGTATTTTCAATCAAATCGTCTTTTATGAATTTCTTATTGTTTAATTCTCCAAAATCTATGGCATAAAGTCTATTGAAATTTTCATTTTCCAAATCCATTTTCTTAAACGAAACGTAATATTCTAAACCATGCTTGGTTAAAAAAGTAAAAAGAGGGTCATTGCCCTCTTTTGTATATGAATAAGAATTCGTTTTCATTTATTTTTTTGAAGCCTTAATTTTTGCCACAACAATTTCACGGTTTTCTTTTTTCAAAGCAACCATTTTTTTCAATGTAGCAGCTATTTTGCTATCTGCTGTTATTGTAACTGTTTGTTTCATAGTTATGCAAATGTATAATATTTTGTAATATTCTCAAAAATTATTCCAATTTATTCTTTTTGAGCGGATTAGTTGTTATTTTATATTTTTTGAGAATACACACGCTCTAATTTCTTCAAATTACTTTATTTTGTGATTTAATTCTGATATTTTGAAGATAATCATATTAACACCGATGGAAATTGAGCGAGAAAAGGTCTTGAACGCTTTAGCTCGAATTCCTAATTTGAATCATACCTACGAAGTAATCGTTTCTGGAATTGGGCGTGAAAGTACTGCTAAGGCGATGATGCATTTGCCAGCTCATGATGTTTGCGTTTTAATGGGTTTTGCAGCTGTAGTAGGAAAAGAAGCCCATTTACCTGATTATTTGCATTTAGGAAAGCCTATCGAAATTACCAATGCTTCGCTATATGGTTACGAAGGCGGCTTGTTTGAAAACGGAAAACCCATCATCACAGAAAAACCTAAGCTAAATTTACCTTGTTTGTCTTCTTTAACTTCAGATAAGTTTGTAAGAACAACCGATTTAGCCGAAAAAACGGTGGTAAATATGGAAGATTACACGTTTAAATATTTGAAAAAACCACAAGATTTTATCGTGCGCATCATCTCCGATTTTTTACCTCACGAAACCGAAATCGACTTTTTTGAAGAAGTGAAAGGTATTGATTTTTTGGAGGGTGTGATGGCGGTGGATGGGGTTTAAATATTAATCCTCATCAATTGAAATTGGTTCGTCATTCATGTACGCTTCGAAGGAACCAATT
>CAZCIV010000093.1:0-2550 GCA_964498595.1 uncultured Flavobacterium sp. | reverse complement strand
TTGTAGACAATACTCCGTTGTTTAGTAGTCTTCATTTTTTAAACTTTGAGGCTATGAATATTAAACAAAAATTTGGTCTCAAAGTAAAAGAATTGCGAAAAGTAAAAAATTTGTCGCAAGAAAAATTAGCGAACTTAGCTGAAATTGATAGAACATATTTGCCAACAATAGAAAAAGGAGAAAGAAATGTTTCCATTGAAGTAGTTGAAAAATTAGCCAAAGCTCTTGATGTGAAAATTAAAGATTTATTCGATGAATAGGTCTTACTACTCAAATTCTATTGAAGAATTTATAAAAGAAGATGTTAATTCAATTTACGGAAAAATTTCAGGAAATTATGATTTGAATAAATTGACTATTCAACAGTCAAATGCATGGAAAAAGCAAATTGAAATTTTAAAACAATCTATTTATTCATTTAGCGGAAAGATTTATTTTGAGTTTACAATCCCAAGAATGGGAAAAAGAGTTGATAATATTTTAATTATTGATAATTGTGTTTTTGTTTTAGAATTTAAAATTGGTTCTGATATTTATGATAAATCAGCTAAAGAACAAGCTTTTGATTATGGATTAGACTTGAATAATTTTCACGAAGGAAGTCATAACAAAAATTTAATACCAATTTTAATTGCCGATAAAGCTCCTTCAGTTATAAATGTATATTCAAAAAGTTTGGATTGTTTGTATCAAACTATTTGTGCAAATTCTACTAATCTTAAAGATATAATTAATAATACTTTACAAAATTTGAAATCTTTTGAAAAGATAGATATAAAGTTTTGGGAAGAATCTATTTATAAGCCTACTCCAACAATTATTGAAGCCGCTACGGCTCTATATAAAAAACATAATGTCTCAGAAATTTCCAGAAGTGATTCAGGTGCTGAAAATTTATCTGTAACTTCAAATTGCATCTCAGAAATAATTGACTTTTCAAAAACGAATAATAAAAAATCGATTTGTTTCATTACTGGTGTTCCGGGAGCAGGAAAAACATTAGCTGGTCTAAATATCGCAAATATTCGTTCAAATTATGTAGAGGAAGAGCATGCGGTTTTCCTTTCAGGAAATGGACCATTGGTTGATGTTCTAAGAGAAGCTTTGGCAAGAGATAAAGTGAAAACTTCGAAAGAGAATGGAGAATATTTATCAAAAGATAATGCTAAATCTCAAGTTAAATCATTTATACAAAATATTCATCATTTTAGAGATGCATCTTTAAGAGACGACAAAGCGCCAATTGAAAAAGTAACAATATTCGATGAAGCTCAAAGAGCTTGGACAAAGGAACAAGCATCGAGTTTTATGAAAAGAAATAAAGGAAATTCAGAGTTTAATAAATCTGAACCTGAGTTTTTAATTGAAGTTATGGACAGGCATAAAGATTGGTGTACAATTGTTTGTTTGATTGGAGGAGGACAAGAAATAAATACTGGTGAAGCTGGTTTAGAAGAATGGATAAGACCTTTTGAAGATAAATTTAAAGATTGGGATATTTATTATTCATCAAAAATAATAGAAGATGATAATTATATAAAGGACAATAATGCCTTAGAAATTTTAGAAAATAAAAAAGCTGAAAGAAAAGATGAACTTCATTTGTCAGTTTCCTTGCGTTCATTTAGAAGCGCTCAATTATCAAGTTTTATTCAAGAGATTATAAATAATGATATTGTAAAAGCAAATAGTATTTATAAGGAGTTTATTGAAAAAGATTACCCAATTAGAATAACTCGTGATTTAGAAAAAGCAAAAAACTGGTTAAATAATAAAGCAAAAGGGACAGAAAGAACAGGAATTATAGCATCATCAGGAGCTATTCGATTAAGACCTTTTGGATTAAATGTAAAAGCTAAGATTGATGCACCAATATGGTTTTTAAATGATAAGGAAGATATACGCTCTTCTTACTTTTTGGAAGAGGTTGCAACAGAATTTGATATTCAAGGATTAGAATTAGATTGGACTTGTGTTGCTTGGGATGGAGATTTGTTCTATAATAATAATCAATGGAATTATAAAAAGTTTACGGGAACAACATGGAAAAATTGCAGTAATACCGAAAGAGTAAAATATTTAATTAATTCTTACAGAGTTTTATTAACAAGAGCGAGACAAGGCATGATTATTTATATTCCGAGGGGGAATAATGAAGATTTGACTAGACCTGACTTTATGTATGATGGTACATTTGAATTCTTTATTAAAATCGGAATTAAAGAAATTTAGATAATCAAAAAACACCAACATTTCTGCTGGTGTTTTTTGTTTTTATATTGAGTTTAAACTATTCCTCCAATAAAACCTCTAAAATCGTAATCGCGGCATCGCTAATTTTAGTTCCAGGACCAAAAACCGCCACTGCTCCGGCGTCGAATAAGAATTGGTAGTCTTGTGCTGGGATTACTCCACCAACAATTACCATGATATCTTCTCTTCCATATTTTTTTAGTTCTTCAATAACTTGAGGAACCAGAGTTTTGTGTCCAGCAGCTAAAGAAGAAACACCTAAAATGTGTACGTCGTTTTCCACCGCTTGTTTCGCAG
>CAZCIV010000092.1:0-8854 GCA_964498595.1 uncultured Flavobacterium sp. | reverse complement strand
ATGGCAACCATGAGAGGAATTCCGCAATTGTATTATGGATCTGAAATTGGAATGGCAGGAGACAAAGGAAAAGGAGATGCCGATATTCGTCAAGATTTCCCTGGTGGTTGGAAAGGCGATACTAACAATGCATTTTCTGTTAGTGGAAGAACAGCAGAGCAAGCAAAATATTTCGATTTTTCCAAGAAAGTATTAAATTGGAGAAAAAATAAAGAAGTGATTCACACAGGGAAATTAACACATTACATACCTGAAAATAACGTGTATGTGTATTTCCGTCACAATGACAAAGAAACAGTTATGGTGGTTATCAATAATGCTCCTGATACTCAGAAATTGAATCTTTCTCGTTTTCAAGAAAACATCAAATCGTTTACTTCTGGAAATGATATTCTTTCAGGAAAAATCATCGATTTAAAAGCCGAATTATCGGTTGAAGGAAAATCGTCAATGATACTAGAATTGAAATAATGAAACAGATAGTACTCTTTCTATTATGCTCTTGTTTTGCTTTTTCTCAAAGTAAGATTACATCTTATGCACTTGAAAATTCAGGAAAATTTGAAGGAAATATTGAAAGAGTAGATAGTTTTCCATCAAAATATATTGTACCAAGAACGATTGATGTTTGGTTGCCGAAAAATTATTCTAAAACAAAAAAATACAATGTTCTGTACATGCACGATGGACAAATGTTGTTTGATGCAACAACTACATGGAACAAACAAGAATGGAAAGTAGATGAAGTAGCATCGCAATTAATACAAGAAAATAAAGTAAATGATTTTATTCTCGTGGCTATTTGGAACATTCCTAATTTGCGTCACATGGATTTGTATCCAAAAAAACCTTACGAATCGCTTTCAAAAGAGTTAAAAGAGAAAATTCAAATAGAAGCCAAAAAATCGCAATTTCCATTTGATGACAGCAAAATAAACTCGGATAATTATTTGAAATTTATTGTGGAAGAATTGAAACCTTACATTGATAAAAATTATTCGGTTTTTACTACTGCTAATCACACAGCCATTATGGGTTCAAGCATGGGCGGATTGATTTCGATGTATGCTTTGTGTGAATATCCAAATGTATTTGGAAAAGCAGCTTGTTTGTCAACGCATTGGATTGGATTTAGAGAATTTGATAACAATCCTATTCCGGAATCTTTTTTCGCGTATATGGAAAAGAAATTACCAGAAGCTAAACACCACAAAATATATTTTGATTACGGAACGGAAACTTTGGATGCTTTCTACTTAAAATACGAATATCGAGTTGATGAAATTTTAAAAGTAAAAGGATATACAGAAGTAGATTCTCAAAATTTAAAGTTTGAAGGTGAAAACCATTCCGAAGCCTCTTGGCAAAAAAGGATTCATATTCCGTTAGAATTTATGTTTGGAAAATAAAACTATAAAAAATGAAAAAAACAATCGTTACTGCATTAGCTGTTTTAACTTTATTCAGTTGTAAAAACGAAACAGAAAAAACAGCAGAAAATTCAAAAACTGAAATCGCAAAATTTTCTCCTGAAGTAGAAGAAAGTGCTGTTATTTATGAAGTAAATATCCGTCAGTATTCGCCAGAAGGAACTTTTAATGCCTTTACTAAAGACATTCCACAGTTAAAAGAATTGGGAGTAAAAATCATTTGGGTGATGCCAATTTTCCCTATTTCACAAACGAAAAGAAAAGCAACAGGTGGTGATGATAGTAAGTTTGCTTCTGAAATGCCAAAAGAAGAACAACACAAATATTTAGGTAGTTACTACGCGGTTTCTGATTTCAAAAAAGTAAATCCAGAGTTTGGAACGATTGAAGATTTTAGAAATTTAGTAAAAACAGCTCATGATAATGGAATGTATGTAATCTTAGATTGGGTGCCAAATCATACTGGTTGGGATCATGTTTGGATTAAAGAACATCCAGAATTTTACACTAAAAATGCTAAAGGTGAAATCATCGATCCAATCAACCCAGAAACAGGAAAATCATGGGGTTGGTCAGATGTTGCTGATTTGAATTATGATAATAAAGAGCTTCGCAAGGAAATGACTTCTGATATGTTGCATTGGATCAAAAACGAAAACATCGATGGTTTCCGTTGTGATGTAGCAAGCAATGTGCCTTTAGACTTCTGGCAACAAGCTATTCCACAATTGCGAAAAGAAAAAGATATTTTCATGTTGGCAGAAGCTTGGGAACCTGAATTGTTAAAAGACGGTTTGTTTGATATGGCGTACGGTTGGGAAGTTCACCACACCATGAATAGAATCGCTCAAGGTAAAAATACAGTAAAAGATTGGGATAAGTTAATGGAAGAAAACGCTAAAAAGTATGAATCAAATGATATTTTAATGAGTTTTGTTGACAATCACGATGAGAATTCTTGGAACGGAACCATTAAAGGAAGATTAGGAAAAGCAGAGGAAGCCATGACTGCTTTATCATATGTAATGCCAGGAATGCCATTAATTTATAGCGGAAACGAGTACGGTTTGAATCATAGTTTGAAGTTTTTTGAAAAAGACTCCATTCCAAAAACAAAAGGAAAGCAATGGAATTTAAGAGCAAAATTAGGAAAGTTAAAAGCCGAAAATAGTGCTTTGAATGGCGGAAAAAATAAAGCTACTTATAAAAGAATTCCAACTTCAAATGATAACCAAATTTTAATTTTTGAGCGTGAAAAAAATGGCGAAAAAGTAATTTATTTGGCAAATTTATCAAATCAAGTGGTGTCAGCTAGTTTGCCAATTAGCGGAGAATTTACAGATTACATTACAGGTAAAAAAGTGGTTTTTGATGTTAAGTTAAGTACCCAATTACAACCTTGGCAATATTATATTTTAAATTAAAGTTGATTTATTTATTTTTAAAGAGTCCTGCTAATTAAATAGTAGGGCTTTTTGTTTGAATTAAAATTTAACTCCGATATTTGCAAAAACAATTTATTGAACTCAAATTACGACATCATCATAATCGGCGGAGGTGCTGCCGGATTTTTTACTGCAATTAATATTGTTGAGAAAAATTCGAAATTAAAAGTAGCTATTTTAGAACGTGGAAAAAGCGTTTTAGAAAAAGTGCGTATTTCTGGTGGTGGTCGGTGTAATGTTACCCATGCGTGTTTTGTGCCGAATGATTTAGTGAAATTTTATCCAAGAGGAGAGAAAGAACTAAGAGGGCCATTTCATCAATTTTGCTCTGGCGATACGATTGAATGGTTTGAAAAACATGGAGTAGAACTCAAGATTGAAGATGATGGTAGAATGTTTCCCGTTTCTAATTCGTCTCAAACCATAATCGATTGTTTTTTAAAAGCGACTCAAAAACTAAAAATTGACGTTTTAACTGGACATAGTGTTCAGGAATTGTATCAAGGTGAAAATTATTGGAAAATTTCTACCAATCAAGAGGTTTTTAGTTGCCAAAAAGTGGTAATGACTACAGGTAGTAATCCAAAAATTTGGGAATTGTTACAAAATTTGGGACATACTATTGTTGAACCTGTTCCGTCATTGTTTACTTTCAATATCAAAGATGTTCGAATCAAAGATTTAATGGGGCTTTCCACGGTTGCTTCGGTGAAAGTAAAAAAATCAAAACTACAAGCATCTGGACCTTTGTTGATTACACATTGGGGAATGAGTGGGCCGGGTATTTTACGACTCTCGGCTTGGGGAGCTCGAGAATTAGCGGATAAAAAATATCAGTTTGCTATTCAAGTAAATTGGTTAAACGAAATTGATTTTGAAGAAGCCATCGATTTGTTGAAAACCATCAAAGAAGGAAATTCTAAAAAATTAGTTGCAAAGTATGCGCATTTCGAATTGCCTAAACGTCTTTGGGAAAATCTTGTAAAAGCAGCCGGAATTACAGAAGAAACCAAATGGGCAGATGTGAATAAGAAACAATTGAATACGTTAGCCGAACAATTAACCAATGGCGAATTTCAAGTTAACGGAAAAAGTACGTTTAAAGAAGAATTCGTTACTGCTGGCGGAATCGACTTAAAAGAAGTGAATTTCAAAACCATGGAAAGTAAAATTTTACCTAATCTTTATTTTGCAGGTGAAATCCTAAATATTGATGCTATTACGGGTGGATTCAATTTTCAAAATGCTTGGACTGGCGGATTTATAGTTGCAAATGCTATAACATCGATTGAACCATAGCGCTGTAATTAACTATCTTAATTTTATCCATTAGCGATTGTAAAGCATCTTGTTCTGCTAATTCTACACTAGAACCAATTCCAATTATATTGTGAAGTGTTTCCTGATATACAATGTTATTATTGGTGTTTGTAATTTTAATACGACTTTCTAATTTGGTAGAAATTTTGCCGTTTACTTGTAAGTTTTCCATTTTTTTACTTTCGATAGTAATGGTAAAATCTTTCTTCGTTTTTTTTGAAGCTAAGGTAAAATAATCAGCAGAAAAGATTTGAAACAATTCATCCTCTAAAGCGTTTAAATTTTTCTTTGATTTATCCATTAAAAAAATATCAAATTCAATCGTAGGTAATTTTTTTGAAATAGATAGTTCAAACTTTTTAGATTGATAATTTTCAAATATCTTTTGAACCACTCGGTTTTGACTTAAATTTTTTACCAAAGAATAAGTATCTAAAATTGCTGTGATTTTTTCCGAATTATTTTTACTACAATTTCTTGGAATCACTAAAGAAATACTACCGTTACTATCTGAAACAAAATCCAAACTTTGTCCGGGTTGCCAAGAATAAAATATAGAAACAGGAATGTTATTTAAAGATTTATTTTGGCTTTTAATAGTAATAGGTTGGATGTAGATTTCCTTTGCATCAGAAGCGTGTTTGATGTTCAATTGTTTTACTGGAAACGCTATTTCGATTTGATTTAAATTAGAAAAAATCGTGTTCATTAAAAGACTTACATAAGGTTTTTCTATCTGATCTTGGGTGTAGCGTAAATCTTCGTTTAAAAACTCACTAATATCTTCTAAAGCTAATATTTGTTGTTTTATAGCTTCTGAAAAATCTTTTTCAGCAGCCAGTTTTTTGGCATAATCAAATTTAAAGATAGAAGTTTCTAATGCTTTATTAATTCTAGCTTTTCTTAATTGTTGGTGTTTTTGTTTTGATAAACTCAGATAAGTGTAATAATAATATTCTGTCTCAAAAACATCAACAACATCATAACCTTCTAAATAAGCAGCGCTTGAAACCATACTATTCATTCGATAAAACTCCTTAAATGTATTATCGTATTGAAAAACATTTAAGGAATTATTACTAGAAACCGTAACTGAAATACTGTTTGAGATTTCAGTAAGTGCCATTTTTTGAGCTTTTTCTCTATAATCAGATGATGTTTTTGGCGCCATTCCAATTCCAATGTAATTGAAATTACTCAACGGTGTTTTGGAAACCCATTCGGGAGCATTTTCTGGGATTGCTGTGTTGGTTTTAGAACTTCCACAAGAAAAAAGAACCAAGAAACTTGAAAATAAAACAATAGATTTCAACATTATTCTTCGGGATTAAAACGCAAAATTTCGTTCACAATTTGTTTTCTAAAATCTGACAAGACAATATCAACTAATGATTGATTGTTTATTTGATCACTTGTTTGAAAAAGGGTTTGTAAGTTTTTGTAATTAGATTCATCTCTTGTAATTAGCCCTGAAACATTACGAGTAGGGTAGATTTTTGAGTAGTTTGAATTGTTGTTTCGAGCATATCTGATTTGTTTTTCATCGCTTTTTTGGATGGTTTTTTGCATTACTATTTTACCAGTTGCAATTTCAACTAATCGATAGGTAATATTTGCTTGGATAGTGGTTCTTTTTTCATATTCTTTATATACTACCGATTTTTCTATAAGTGAATCTTTGCCACTTCTCGATTTAATTTTATTAACTTCAATTCCATTAACATCGTAGGCTCTTACAGGATTTTCTTGTAGTTGATATTGGTTAATATGAATGGTTAAAACGGCTTTTGCATTTGTGTTAAAATAAGAATTCTGAATGTAACGTTTTGCTTGTAAATTATTCGTGCTGGTTTCAGAAATATTATAATAAGGCGAAGAAATATCATTACTTCCTTTTATTATTTTTACAAAAGGATTTTTACTTGCTAAAATATCTTCAATTACTGCATTTTGAATGTTGTTTTCAAAACCATTAGAATTTCTGATTTTAAATGATTCAACAATAATTGGGTATTCAGCACAAACTAAAGCTTCTGATTTTAATTCATCTGAATTTTTATAAGCATCAAATCTTTTAATAATTTCATCTAATTCTAAATAAGCCGTTCTACATTTTCCTTTTCTTAAGTCTTTAATTGCTTTACGATAAATAGGTTCGCTAGCCGCTTCTTTGTAAAGATTTTTTACGTCTAAATAATTGTTGTTTATATTTTTAACTTGTTCAAAAGCTAACTCAGCTTCTTTAAAGTTTTCTTGCATTAAATAGTAACTACCTTCTTTATAACGTTCATTTAAAGCTTGTTGTAATTTATTTTTTACGTCCTTGTAGTTAGGTTCTCTATTATATATTTCATTCCATTTTTCATGAGCTGGAATATATTTTTTTTCACCAAATAATTGTACTCCTTTTAAATAAACAGGTTCATTAACCGCAATGCTAAGTTGCTTTTGCGAGTCTTTATAGTCAGGGTTAAATCGGGAAATATCTTTAAAAACATCTTCAGCTTCTCTAAATTTTTGTTCTGAAAGATACTTGATTCCTAAATCATATTGTCCCACTAAATATTGGTCTAAGTTTTTATTGTAAATGGCTTTTGTTTGTTGATCAATATCCAAATTCTTAGTAAAAGCATTTACTTGATTTACAAAGTTATTTAAGTTGTAATATTCATTTACAACACCTTCCTTGTCTCCTTTTTCGTTTTTGTTAGCTATTGAAAAAGCAGATTCAGAAATATATAATTGTGCACTTCTTCTTAATGCATTTTCAATTTCTGGAAGATTTGGTTTTCTGTATAAAACACCTAAATACAATTCAGAAGCTTGTTTGAAGTTGCCTAATTTTTCCATTTCAGCACCTTTTTTTAAGGTAGAGTTTTTTACACTACAAGAAAAGGTAATAAGTAGAAGTAATGCAATAAAATATTTTGGAGTATTTTTCAATTTCATAAATTGGCACGTATTTTGTAAAATGTGTTAAAGTTCAATGGACAATTTTAAAACAAAAATAACAAACAAACGTTTTTTTGAGTTGTTTTTTTTGTTAATATTGACAAATCTTTCAAAATTGATACCAAAAACAGAATTAATTAAATTATTTTTAGAATATGAAAAAAATTACAAACATGAGAAATACAATTTTAGTAGGTTTATTAGTGCTTAGTGCTGCTTCTTGTAGAAGTAAAAAAGAAGAAAAACCAGTTGATGCTCCTAAAGGAGAAGTAAAAGTAGAAGTACTTTGTAGTGGACCAAAATACTTTACTGATAAAGATTTCTTTAGAGCTAATAGTGTTGGTGAAAGTCCAGATCAAGCAAACTCTAAAAGAATGGCATTAAGTAATGCCCGTTTAGAACTTGCAGGTCAAATTGAAGTAACATTAAAAGCGGTTATCGATAACTACTTTAATGATGTGAATTCAGCTGGAAAACAAGAATACATTGCAAAATATGAAGGGTTAAGCCGTGAGGTAATCAATCAATCAATCTCTGGTACTAAAACTATTTGTGAAGAATTAACAAAAACGGCAACTGGTAAATACAAAACCTATATTGCAATTGAATTAAATAATTCAGCATTATTAAATACTTTAAACAATAGAATTTCTGCTGATGATCGTTTGAAAGTGGATTACAACTACGAAAAATTCAAAGAAACTTTCTACAAAGAAATGGAAGAAATGGGAAATAAATAATCCTCTTCGAACTATAAAAAAGGCGATTTCAATTTTGAAGTCGCCTTTTTTATTTTATTAATGTTGATTATCGATTCAACCAATAAATGCTTCCTGTTAAAATAGTAGCGAAAGCAACCCAAGCTAAATACGGAATTAATAAATATCCTGCTCTTTTGTCTATTTGTTTGAAAATGTAATACGTTTCATAAATAATTAACCAAAGCAAAATAATTTCGATTAACGCCAACAAAATATTATTCAATCCAAAGAATAAATACGACCATAAAGCATTCAAAAGAAGTTGAACGGTAAAAAATAACAATCCTTTTTTTACCAATTCTTTGTTCGATTCTAACTTATTCCAAACCATTCCTGCAGCAATTCCCATCATAATAAAAAGCATGGTCCAAACTGGAGCAAAAACCCAATTTGGCGGATTGAAATTCGGTTTTTTAATTTCGGGATACCAAGTAGAAATACTTGATTGTGTAACATTGCTCGATAAATAACCTACCGCTAAACAAATGGCAACACAGTATATGATTTTAAGATATTTACTCATGTTTTCAATTTTATGCGCAAATTAACGAAATATCAAGGGAACAAATCAATCAAAATCGGTATTTTTGTCAAAATTTTAAGCTATGCTTACCGAAAAAGATTTTATTGCAACTTCATATAATTCCATTGAATCGGCTAGTTTCGAATGGAGTGCACCAAGTAATATTGCCTTAGTAAAATATTGGGGCAAGAAAGAAAATCAAATTCCAGCTAACCCTTCTATAAGTTTTACGTTAAACAACTGTAAAACAATCACAAAATTAGAAGTAGTCAAAAAATCGGAAAACAATAATTTTTCATTTGATTTACTTTTTGAAGGAAAACCAAAAGAAGATTTTAAACCAAAAATTCAAAAATTCTTCGAAAGAATTGAAAAATATTGTCCGTTTTTAAAAGAATATCATTTTAAAATTGATACCCAAAA
>CAZCIV010000091.1:0-8881 GCA_964498595.1 uncultured Flavobacterium sp. | reverse complement strand
ATTAAACCATCCACCATATTAGTATTTAGTATTGCTTTCGGAATTTCTGTTGATGATACGATTCACTTTTTGGCAAAATACCGTCAAGAATTAAAAGCAAACGATTGGAAAATAAAACGCTCTGTTTACGCTACTTTAAAAGAAGCAGGAATTAGTATGTTTTACACTTCAGTAGTCTTGTTTTTTGGATTCTCAGTTTTTACGCTTTCAGATTTTGGCGGAACAGTTGCTTTAGGTGGATTAGTAGCAACAACCTTATTATTCGCTATGTTATCTAACTTAATTTTGTTGCCAGCATTGCTACTTTCTTTAGACAAAACCATTGCTAACCAACAAGAATTCTTAGAACCAACATTAGATATTTTAGCAGAAGATATTGAAGAAGAAAATTCAAACGAGAAATAGTATATTTGCATTATAAATCATATATCGAAATGAAACACTCAAAAGTTATAGACCTTTTAAACAGCACGAAAACATTACATGAAGTAACAGCAAAAGGTTGGGTTAGAACATTTAGAAACAATCAATTTATTGCGTTGAACGATGGTTCAACCATTCATAATATTCAGTGTGTAGTAGATTTTGAAAACACACCTGACGAAACCTTAAAAAGAATTACAACTGGAGCTGCTATTTGCGTTACAGGAACTTTGGCAGAAAGCCGTGGTGCTGGACAAAAAGTAGAAATTCAAGTAACGAAGTTAGAAATTTTAGGCGATAGCGATGCGGAGAAATTCCCAATGCAACCTAAAAAACACTCGTTAGAATTCTTACGCGAAAATGCGCATTTACGTGTTAGAACCAATGCGTTTGGAGCAATTATGCGTGTGCGTTCAACTCTTGCTTTTGCAGTACATCAATATTTTCAAGAAAAAGGATTTTTCTATGTGAATACGCCTATCATCACAGGTTCTGATGCTGAAGGTGCTGGAGAAATGTTTCAAGTAACTTCTTTACCTCTTGATGGTTCTGCTCCAAGAAACGAAGATGGAAGCATCAACTACAAAGAAGATTTCTTCGGAAAACAAACCAATTTAACCGTTTCTGGACAATTAGAAGGCGAAACTTTTGCTATGGCATTAGGTCAAATTTATACCTTCGGACCAACATTCCGTGCAGAAAATTCAAACACTTCTCGTCACTTAGCGGAGTTTTGGATGATTGAGCCAGAAGTTGCTTTCAATGATTTAGCGGATAACATGGATTTGGCGGAAGATTTCATCAAATACGTTATCAAATATACCGTCGATAAATGTGGCGATGATTTAAAATTCTTAGAAAGCAGATTGTTAGAAGAAGAAAAATCAAAACCACAAGCAGAAAGAAGCGAAATGACGTTGTTAGAAAAATTAAGTTTTGTACTTGATAACAACTTCAAACGTGTTTCTTATACAGAAGCTATTGATATTTTAAAAGATTCAACTCCAAATAAAAAGAAAAAATTCCAATATATCATCAATGAATGGGGTGCTGATTTACAAAGTGAGCACGAACGTTTCTTAGTGGAAAAACACTTTAAATGTCCGGTAATTTTATTTGATTATCCAGCAAAAATTAAAGCGTTTTACATGAGATTAAACGATAACACTGAGCCAGGAAAAGAAACCGTTAGAGCAATGGATATCTTATTCCCAGGAATTGGTGAAATCGTAGGTGGTTCGCAAAGAGAAGAACGTTATGATGTATTAGTAGAAAAAATGAAAGCCTTAGGAATTGACGAAGAAGAACTTTGGTGGTATTTAGATACGAGAAGATTCGGTTCGGCAGTTCACTCAGGTTTCGGATTAGGTTTTGAAAGATTAGTGCTTTTTGTAACTGGAATGAGTAATATTAGAGACGTAATTCCGTTCCCTAGAACACCACAAAACGCAGAATTTTAGAATCTTGTTAAATTGTTTAACTGTCGATATGTTAAATCGTAAATTTAATAAACAATTCAACAGTTAAACGATTAATCAATTAAACAAACATTAATGTTAAAACACAGTTTACAATTCAAACTCTCTCAAAAATTATCGCCTCAACAAATTCAGTTGATGAAGTTAATTCAATTGCCTACGCAAGCTTTTGAACAACGTCTTCAGGAAGAATTGGTGGAGAATCCTGCTTTGGAAGAAAGTAGCAAGGAAGATAATTACGATTTGGATGATTATGGAAGTGATACTGATGATTACGACGATTACGACAACGATCACATCGATACAGGCGACATCAACATTGACGAATATTTAAGCAATGATGAAACGCCTGATTACAAATACCAAACCAACAATTACAGCGATGACGATGAAGACAAAACCATGCCATTTGCGGCTCCAGTAAGTTTTCATCAGGATTTAATTAATCAGTTAAATACGTTTATTTTAACCGATGAAGAACGCGATATTGCTGAATTTTTAGTAGGAAGTATCGATGACATGGGCTACATCAGAAGAAGCATTCAAGATATTGTGGATGATTTAGCTTTTACTCAAGGAATTTATACGGATGAACCGACTGTTGAACGCATTTTGCATTTGGTTCAAGATTTAGAGCCGGCTGGTGTTGGTGCTCGAGATTTACAAGAATGTTTGTTGTTGCAATTGAAACACAAAACGCCTTCGGATTCTATTACTTTAGCAATTAATGTGATTGAACAGCAATTTGATGCTTTTACCAAAAAACATTACGATAAATTGTTGCAAAAATTTGATGTTTCCCAACAACAATTACGAAAAGCAATTGACGAAATTGAAAAACTAAATCCAAAACCAGGAGGAAGTTTTGACGGTAATCAAAAAGCGGTCGAGCATATTGTTCCGGATTTTACCATTCGAATTATCGATGGCGAATTAGAACTTTCCTTAAACGGAAGAAACGCACCAGAATTGCACGTTTCTAAAGATTATCAGGAAATGTTGCAGAGTTATAAAGACACTCCCGAAAAATCGAGTTCGCAGAAAGATGCAGTGCAATTTATTAAGCAAAAATTAGATTCGGCAAAATGGTTCATTGATGCGATTAAACAGCGCCAGGAAACCTTATATGTTACGATGAATGCCATTATGCATTATCAAAAAGAATATTTTTTAGAAGGAGAAGAAACCAAACTTCGTCCAATGATTCTAAAAGATATTGCCGATATGGTAGGATTAGATATTTCAACGGTTTCTCGTGTAGCCAATAGCAAATATGTTGATACGCCATACGGAACAAAACTAATCAAAGAATTCTTTAGCGAATCTATGACAAACGATCAAGGGGAAGAAGTTTCGACTATAGAAATTAAAAATATCTTACAACAAGTTATTTCGGAAGAAGATAAAAGAAAACCATTACCAGACGATCAATTAGCAGAAATTTTAAAGGAAAGAGGTTATCCAATTGCCAGAAGAACCATTGCAAAATATCGCGAACAATTAGACATTCCCGTGGCACGACTAAGAAAGAAAATCTAAGAAAATGGATTTAAAAAAAATATTACCTGTTTTCTCTTATATTTTTCATCCCATATTTGTGTCTTTATATGGGACTTTGTTTTTCTTTTTAATTACCAATTCTTTCTTTTATAACTCGCAAATCATCGTAACGTTAATTCAAGTAACAATTCTTACTTTACTATTACCTTTATCGATGTATTTTTTATTTCGATCATTAGGAGTTGTAAGTTCGTTTACCGAGGCCAGTATTAGTGAAAGAAAAATGCCAATAGCCGTTCAAGCGATTTTATTATTTGTATTGATAAAATTCAGTGTTTCTAGAGATACAGTTGCTGAGCTATATTTCTTTTTTCTAGGCGGATTCTTAAGCAGTGTAATCGTTTTAGCTAGCGTTATACTAAAATTTAAAGCTAGTTTACACATGATTGGAATTAGTGCTTTAACGTGCTTTATTTTTGGCTTGAGCATTTATTACCAACTTCCTTTTGTAAATCTTGTAGCGTTTTGTATTGTTTGTATGGGATTAGTAGCTTCATCACGATTACACATGAAAGCACATACTTATCCCGAACTTATCGCAGGAATATTAATTGGAGCTGGACCACAAGTATTCTTATATCAGTATTGGTTATAAAATGTAAAATATCAAACCTATCTTTAGAGTCCTAACATCATTTTCAGTTGTGGTTTTATTTTTATCAAAAAGAGGATTCAACCCATAATGAATATAGGCATTCCAAGTATTAAATCCGAAAGATAAATACGTTGCGTATTGAAATTTATTTAGAAGATTATTAATATTTTCTGTTCCAGAACCAACACTTCCTTCATATTTAAACTTACCATTGATTAAATAACTAGCCATAAAACCACCATAAATTCTCCAAAATTTATGACTTTCAGAAGTTGCATTACGCCATCGCAACTCTAAAGGAAAATCGAGGTAATGTAATAGAATTCTACTTTTAACAATCTCTGTAGATGTATTGTCGGAAATAGAAGAAAAATCGATATTTTGCTTCAAATCATTAAACGAATAACCAATACCTGGAGCAATTGCCCAATGTCTATTTTCAGAAATAGGATAATCTCTAAGAAAGCCTACAGATAATCCCGTCGAAAAAGAATACTGACTAAAATTGTCAGGAGTCTTCTGTAAAATATTATATGAAATCGAAACATAGAATTGATCTTCTCTAAAAAGAGAATCAACCGCTGGTTTCGTTTCTGTTTGAGAGAAACTTACGGTTATAAAAAGTAGAAAAAAAAGAGATACAAAATGTCGCATTAATTTTTTTTATAAAAATAATAAAAAAAAGGTACGCAATAGCGTACCTTTTTATTTATTAAATAAAATTACTACTCAACAGGGTTCCCTTGAGTTGTTGTATAATTTACTTTTAATTGTTCTATTTTACGCAATTCTAATTTGATAGCGCTAACTAATCCCATTTTTACATTTTTGTCAATTTTTAATGACGCAGTAAGGTATTTTTCAGCATCTGAATTACGTTGAGCTCTCTCAGAAATAACGAAATTTCTAATATCCGCTGGTGAAGCCATTTTGTCAGCCAATTGAATACGATCTGAACCTCCAAGAGTAGCTCTATAACGCTCACTTGGCTTTCCAGCATACACATACATCACATACTCTTTCTTGTGCAATTTTGCAGTTTGATTTGCTTTTGGTAATGTATTTTCAATTTTCAAATCACTATCTTTCATAGTGGTAGCTGTCATAAAGAAGAACAAAAGCATAAATACAATATCAGGTAAAGACGCTGTTGAAATAGCAGGAGTATCACCTGTTGTTTTCTTTTTAAATTTAGACATACTTTCTTAATATTATATTATTATTTCTTTGGCTCAGCTTCAGAAAGTCTCATAGGAAACAATTCTTGAATCTTTTTAACTTTTGGTTCTAACTCTTCCACCAATCCTTCAGTTGCTTTAGAAGCAGGATCATTGTAAATATATTCCATTTCTGTGAAAGACATACCATAACGTCTCTTACATTCTCTATCTCTTAAGAAGTTATAAGCTGCCACTAATTCGTTTTGTACAGCAATATAAGTTTCATAAGTCGTTTGCCCGTCATTATTTAATGAAATCACAGCATCATCAGGACTATCTGATGAATTTGGATCTCTTTTTCCATTACAATAAGTACAAGTTCCTTTTCCGTTATTTTCAAGAAAATCGATAGCAGTTTGTCTTAAATCTTTAATATCAGTTAATTTCTCATCAACTAACAACTGATTATCTT
Organism: uncultured Flavobacterium sp.; assembly: GCA_964498595.1. Lineage (GTDB taxonomy): Bacteria > Bacteroidota > Bacteroidia > Flavobacteriales > Flavobacteriaceae > Flavobacterium. Next base: position 3,193 of record CAZCIV010000091.1, on the reverse strand, counting down.
TATTAACCAAAACTGTTAAAATATTTCTATCATTAATAGGTGGAACAACTGGGTTGTCTTCCCAACGAGGCAAAAGTCTATTAATCCCTTGGTCTACTCCAATAGTAGTAGTAACCAAGAAGAAAATTAAAAGTAGGAAAGCAATATCTGCCATAGAACCTGCATTCACTTCTGGCGGTGCACCTCTTTTTTTACCCATGATCTATTATCTTTTAATTTTTGAAAAACCAGTCCATACTAATACTCCAACTGAAACTACAGCAAGGATGTAAAAAGTATTTAAACTTGTACTGATTAATTTAGACCCCATTGAAGAAATCATTTCTCCGTCTTTTAATTTAACCTCAGTACTATCTGCCATTATAAAAGCAACTAAAACAACCGCAGCAAATAATCCTAATGAAATTAATGCTCTTCTTAACTGATCTTTGTGTGTAATTAAGTTTTTAAATACAAAATAAACCACAGAAAAGAAAGCAACAGCCATTGCTAAATAAGATATATATATAAAGTAATCTACAATATAGGAATTATTATCCATAGATACTTCCATACCCAATGTAGATACGAATAATATCGAAGCAATAACACCAATTATAATTACTAAAATTTTTGAAATTTTGTATACGTTCATAACAATAATTTGTTAATGTATTATTTGTTTACTTTCTCTTTGAAATAATCTGACAACATATCAACTAAACTGATAGATGCATCTTCCATATCATTAACGATAGAATCGATTTTAGCTGTAATATAGTTGTAGAATACTTGAAGAATCATCGCAACAATAAGACCAAATACTGTCGTTAATAACGCAACTTTAATACCTCCAGCTACTAATGATGGCTCCATAGATCCTGCAGACTCAATTTGGTCAAACGCTTCAATCATACCAATTACTGTTCCTAAGAATCCTAACATCGGTGCAAGAGCGATAAATAAAGAAACCCAAGATACGTTTTTCTCTAATTGACCCATTTGAACACCACCGTAAGCAACGATAGATTTTTCAGCAGAATCCATACCATGAGAAGAACGCTCTAAACCTTGATAGAAAATAGATGCAACTGGACCAGCAGTATTTTTAGCTACTTCTTTAGCTGCTTCAATACCACCTGAATTTAATGCTGACTCTACATCAGAAACGAATTTTTTTGTATTGATAGTTGAAAGATTTAAGTAAATAATTCTTTCAATAGCAATTGCTAAACCAAGAATTAAACATAATAATACCGGAGACATCCATACTGGACCTCCTTCAATAAAACGTTTTTTCATTGATTGAGTAAAAGTAGCTTCTTCAGTTACTGCAGCTTCATCGATTGTTGCTGTTGCCTCATCAGTTGATGCTTCAGCTGCAGTTGAATCAGCAACTTGTTCTGTAGCAGGAGCTGCTGCTTGAGTTGAATCTTGAGCTTGAACATTTCCAAAAGTCATAAGCCCTGTGATTGCTAAAATAGAAAATAATCTTTTCATCGCTTTTGTTCTTAAATTTAATTAGTTAATTGGGTTTAAAGATATAAAATATTTATAAAATTTATTAAAATTAATATCATTCTGCAGAGAGGAAGGGATTCGAACCCTCGATACCCTTGTGGAGTATACACACTTTCCAGGCGTGCGCCTTCGACCACTCGGCCACCTCTCTATCGATACGACACTCGATTTTAAGGGTGCTAAATAACGTAAAAAATCTCATGTATAAAAATTTTATATGTTATTTTTACAACATTTCTCCTCTGATTACAGTTTCAAAAATGGTCTTAAACACATTATGAGAAACATTTTGCCCTAAAAGATACATCAATTTTGTAATTGCAGCTTCGGTAGTAATGTCTTTGCCTGATATAACACCTATATTTTTTAACTGTGTACTAGTTTCATAATTCCCCATCGAAACACTACCTCCACTACATTGTGTAACGTTGATAATGTGAATATTATTGTGAATTGCTTGCTCTAAAGTCTGCACAAACCAATCTTCAGTTGGAGCGTTTCCAGAACCATAGGTTTCTAAAACAATCCCTTTTAAATTCGGAATAGCAAAAAAAGCGGTCAAAACCTTCTGATTGATACCTGGAAAAATCTTCAAAATTGCCACATTATCATCAAAATCTGTATGTACTTTTAGCTCTTTAGTCGCTTTTTGCTTCAGAATAACGTCATAATTTACTTTCAAGTGTACACCAGATTCCGCTAGTTCTGGAAAATTAGGTGATGTAAAAGCATTAAAATGTTCGGCGCTGATTTTTGTAGTACGATTTCCTCTGTATAATTTGTACTCGAAATACAAACACACTTCTTGAATTACTGGTTTTTTATTTTCTTGAAGCGAAGCTACTTGAATTGCCGTAATCAAATTCTCTTTCGCATCGGTTCTTAAATCACCTATTGGCAATTGCGAACCCGTGAAAATCACTGGTTTTGCTAAGTCTTCCAACATAAAACTTAATGCAGAAGCACTATACGACATTGTGTCGGAACCATGAAGAACAACAAATCCATCAAATTTTGAATAATTTTCCTCGATAATTTTAGCTATTTTTTGCCAATTGGAAATATTCATATTCGAGGAATCGATAGGCAATTCAAACGAAATGGTTTCGATTTGACAATCTAATAAATGTAACTCGGGAATTCGGCTTAACAACTCATTAAAATCAAAAGCTTTTAAAGCTCCCGTTTCAAAATCTTTTACCATTCCGATGGTTCCACCGGTGTAAATTAAAAGTATTCTTGGTTTATGAGATGTCATCAGTGTATTTTAATTTATTCACAACCGGATTTGCGTACATCGCCAAAAACCCTTCTTTCATGGTTTCATTGTCGGCATCAATTCGCATTTCTAATCTTCTTTCAAACAATTGACGCTCTTTTTCGTTGTACAAATGCTCAAATCGAGTTGTTTTGTATAAAATATCGTAAGCAATAAAATTTGTTGGCCACAATTTATAGGTTTGCAAAATAGAATCGTCTATTACTTGTGCCAAGGCTTGAATTTGCTTGTTATTATTATCGTTTTCAGCAATAATTTTTTCGTATTCGTTTTCTAAAACATCGCCCACATGAATGTGAATACGTTTCTTCTGCCCGATGATTCCACTTAACAACGTAATAAAATCTTCGTTCTTCTCCTTAATATATACTTCGTCTTTAGAAAGTGCAATTAATTGTGGCATTTTCAAAGCAT
>CAZCIV010000090.1:0-8889 GCA_964498595.1 uncultured Flavobacterium sp. | reverse complement strand
ATAATAATCTGCATGTATTTTGAAAGTTTAGGGTTATCTATAATTTCCTTTTGAGTATTGGCATAATTAGAAGCAATCAAAATAGAAGCCAATGGTGTTTTGAACTCATGCGTCATATTATTGATAAAATCTTTCTGTAAATCAGTATATCTTTTTTGCTTTAGCATTAATAAAACCGAATACACATAAATAATCAGAACGAAAAATAAAACTCCAGTAAAAATCCAATATTGAGATAAACTTCTAAAATAAGTTTGCTTTATGTTTGGGAATCGAACAGCAAAATAATAGGTTAAATCCGAATTTTTTGAAAAACATTCAGCACAAAATTTGGAAGGTTCTTTTCCATTATCTGAAATATAATTTCCATATACCATAGCATCTGAACTACAATCATAAATGGCGTATTCATAATCTAATTCGAGTTTAACTTTTTCAAATTCAACTTTTAAATATTGTTCTAATATGTTGTTCTCAAAAACATCATTAACATTAACAATAAAATAATTTTCAGACACTTTTTTAATTTGATTACCGATTGGCAATTCCTTTTTATTGTCTTTGTAAATTTTACCCACTACATCTTGTAAGGCAAAATGGATTTTATCTTCCATATCCTTTTTTTCAAATATATAGGCTTGATTGAGCAAAAACAATTGCATGATAATTACTCCTACGATTGCTAAAAACCCAGTAAAAATTATGGTATTGAATCTGTTAAATTTCATATGAAAATCAAATATTGTAAAAAATCTAGTGGTAAAACCCTTTGTTAACATGTCGTTAACAATCATTAAAATATAATTAACAATAGGGAAATAAAACTTTTTTAGTTTTGTATCTACAAATTTAAAATAACTAAAAATATTATAAGGTATGAAATCAATTAAATTATCAATTGTAGCTTTATTTGTTGCTAGCGCATCGTTTGCACAATCTAAAGAAGTTAAATCAGAAACTGCAAAAGCGGTACAAGTAGCTCCTACAGAAGTTAAAGCTGCTCCAGTTCAATCAGCAATCAAATGGGATCAAGAAATGCATGACTTTGGAGATATTGAAAAAGGAAAACCGGTTACTTATGAATTTTCTTTTACAAACACTACAAAAGAAACTATCTTAATCACAAATGTAAGACCAGCTTGTGGTTGTACTGCTGCTAACTATACAAAAACTCCAATTAAACCAGGTGAAAAAGGAATGGTTGCTGCAACTTTCAATGCCGCTAATGGGGGAATGTTTCAAAAATCTGTAACTATTACAACAACTGAAAATGGAGTTGAAGCTGTTAAAACTTTATCTTTCAAAGGAAAAGTATTAGAACCAGCTACTGACAAAAAAGAAGAGATTAAATCATAACAATATTACTTTTACAACTTTTTCACATCTAAAAAAAACCATCTGAATTTCAGGTGGTTTTTTTATATTTACTAAATGAAGATAGTAATCATAAATACCCCTTTAGGCTTTACAGAAATTCAAGGTGATTTAAACGGAATTTCTAAAATTCTTGTAATGGATGAGAATGTAGAAATTTCAACAAAAATTCCTAATGAATTAAAGGAAGCTGTTTGTCAACTTAAAGAGTATTTTGATGGAAGAAGAACCGAATTCACTTTTAAACTGAATCCAAAAGGAACTGATTTTCAGAAAAAAGTGTGGCAAGAATTACTCAATATTCCTTTCGGAAAAACTTGTTCTTATTTAGATTTATCAAAAAAGTTAGGTGATGTAAAAGCAATTCGAGCTGTGGCTGCTGCCAATGGAAAGAATCCACTTTGGATTGTGGTTCCTTGTCATCGTGTTATTGGTACTAATGGTTCATTAACAGGTTATGCAGGTGGTTTGTGGCGCAAAAAATGGCTGCTTGAACATGAAAATCCTATAAAACAAGAAACTTTGTTTTAGATTGTTGTAAAATCCAATCACTTTTTGCTACTTTTATAACGCAATCTCATAAAATTAGTTCATGAAATCTCTTATAAAATTCTTCAAATGGTTTGCTATTATTATAGTAAGCATCATCGTTTTAATGTATATTTTTAACGTAGATTATCTTTTACGAGCTGTAAGAACCATTTATTTTAAAGGTTACACAACAGCTTTTCTAGAAGATTATAAAGAATTTCCTAATAGAGAAATTAAGAAAGGAATCGCACAACCTTGGGCAATAGCGAATGATTACAATTCTATTCCTGCCACCGAAGTCTTATCTAAAAACCATAAAGAATTACAATCTATTGCTTATTTAATTATTAAAAACGACAGCATTTGGCACGAAAGTTATTTTGGTGGATTTGATAAAAATTCTAAAACCAATTCTTTTTCTATGGCAAAAAGTGTTGTTACTATAGCTATGGGAAAAGCTATTATGGAAGGGAAAATGAAAAGTTTAGATCAAAAAGTAACCGACTTTTTTCCTGAACTAAAAGGAAAATACGCTAAAGAAGTTACTATCGGCGATTTATCTTCTATGGCTTCTGGATTAAGTTGGGATGAAAAATATTACAGTCCGTTTTCAATTGTAACACGTGCATATTTTGATGATAATTTGAAGGATATAATTTTAGGATTAGACATCAAAGAAAAACCTGGGCAATCGTTTAAATATTTAAGTGGTGCTACTCAATTATTGGCGATGTGTATTGAAAAAGCAACAGGAGAACATTTATCTGATTACGTTTCAAAACACTTTTGGCAACCAATGGGAGCTGAAAACGAAGCGCTTTGGCAATTAGACGAAGAACCAGACGGAATTGAAAAAGCCTATTGTTGTATTGCAAGTAATGCAAGAGATTTTGCCCGTTTTGGGAAACTATATTTAAATGATGGAAAGTGGAAAGGCCAACAATTATTAGATAGTGCTTTTGTGAAAAAATGTATTACCCCTCGTTTTGAAAAAAGTCCAGAATATGGTTATGGTTGGTGGATGCACGAAATTAAAGGAAAGAAACTTTTTTACATGCGCGGTCATTTAGGACAATTTGTAATTGTAATTCCCGAAGATGATTTAATCATTGTTAGATTAGGACATTTGAAAGGACTTCAAACTAAAACAGACCCACATAGTAACGATTTATATATTTATGTTGAAGAAGCCTACAACATGTTAGCACAAAGGGATAAGAAAAAATAGCACATTAATTTAACAACTACTACTCTCATGATTGAAAAAATTAATTTAAACAACATCCTGTTTTTAGACATTGAAACGGTTCCAGAATACCATAATTATCGCGGTTTAGATAATGAAACCCAACAACTTTGGGAACAAAAAACACAATACCAAAGAAAAGATGAAGTATCAGCAGAAGATTTTTACGAACGCGCTGGAATTTGGGCTGAATTTGGAAAAATCATTACCATTTCTGTGGGTTACTTTGTTAATAAAGCCGATATTCGAAACTTTCGTGTTACTAGTTTTTGGGGTGATGAAAAGAAAATTTTAAACGATTTTTCAAATTTATTGAATACCCATTTTAATGGTGCCCAGCATGTTTTGTGCGGTCATAATGCAAAAGAATTTGATATTCCTTTTATTGCTCGACGTATGATAATTAATGGAATTGCTCTTCCTAATAAGTTGAATTTATTCGGCAAAAAACCATGGGAAGTACCTCATTTAGATACTTTAGAATTATGGAAATTTGGCGATTATAAACATTTTACTTCTTTAAAACTATTAACTAAAGTTCTAGGAATACCATCACCAAAAGACGACATTGACGGTAGCGAAGTGGCGCACGTTTTTTATGTTGAAAATGATATTGATAGAATAATTACCTATTGTGAAAAAGATGTAATTGCTGTTGCACAAATTTTTTTAAGATTTAGAAGGGAAGAATTATTAGTTAAAGATGAAATTATTCATGTTTAATTCATTTCTTACTATTTTTCACTATCCCATTCCGAATAAAATTGGCTTAAAAAAGTAATCATGAAATCATGACGTTTTTGAGCCAATTTTTTTCCGGTTATGGTGTTCATTTTGTCTTTTAAAAGAAGAAGTTTTTCGTAAAAGTGATTCAAAGTTGGCGACTCACTATTCTTATACTCTTCTTTACTCATATTCAAATTAGGTTGAATATTTGGATTGTATAATGGTCGATTTTTAAAACCACCATAATTGAAAGCACGAGCAATTCCTATTGCACCAATCGCATCTAGTCGGTCGGCATCTTGTACGATTTCTAATTCTTTTGAATGGTATTTCTTTTCAAAATTTCCGCCTTTAAAAGATATGTTTTCAATAATAGCAATCACATGCAAAATAATATCTTCCGAAACATTTTGTGATTCTAAAAACTCACGAGCTACTTTGGGACCAATAGTTTCGTCTCCATTATGAAATTTTGAATCTGCAATATCATGAAGCAAAGCAGCTAATTTAACAACAGTCAAATTACATTCTTCTTCTTCAGCAATTAATAAAGCATTTTTGTATACGCGTTCAATGTGAAACCAATCATGACCTCCCTCAGCCTGAGCCAATTGATTCTTTACAAAAAGTATAGTATTATTGATAATTTGCATGGTTCTAATTTACAAAAAAAAATTCCAAACCCATAATCGAATTTGGAATCTTAAATATATTTTTTTAATGTTATTTTACTAAGGCAGGTTGTACCCATTTAAAAAGTTGTCCTTCAGCAGGAACTACTAATCGTTCAGAAATTCTAGTCATTCTTTCAGGTAATTTCATTAAGTAATCACGAGCTTTTTCAGCTTCATCAGTAAGATTACAAATTTTATCAATCTCCCATTTTTCATTTAGTTTTTTTAGAATATCTACATAATCCATTGCCGTATAAACACCTAAACGTTGAGCCGATTCTGAGAATTTTTCAAATGCAGTTCCAATACTTTCTCCTGATTCTCTAATTAGATGAGCAGGCATAGTAATTTTTTTCTTCATCATGTATTGAAATGACAGCATCATTTCGCTTGGATCCACTTCAAAAATACGTTTTACAAATTCGCTATAGGCTAAGTGATGGCGCATTTCATCTCCTGCAATTAAGTTACACATTTTGTGTAGTTTTTTATCACCAAATTTCTTTGCCATTTGAGCCACACGATTGTGAGAAACATAAGTTGCTAATTCTTGAAAACTTGTAAAAACAAAGTTTTTGTATGGGTCTCTATCTGTTCCTGGGTCAAAACCATCGTTAATTAAATGATGTGTTGTGATTTCTACTTCACGCATATTTACTCTTCCTGAAAGATATAAGTATTTATTTAATACATCTCCATGACGATTTTCTTCACCTGTCCAATTGCGTAACCATTTTGCCCAACCATTATCGCCTTTTTCTCCTTTTTGTTTAACACCTTCAACATCCATTAACCAAGTTTCGTAAGTTGGTAATGCTTCTTCTGTAATAGTATCTCCAACTAAAACTACCCAAAAATCATAAGGTAAATCTTTTGCAATTTCTCTAAGTTCCTTTGCTTCTTCTAAGAAATTTTCTTTAGAAGAATCAGGTAATAAATCAGTAGGTTGCCAAATTTTTTCTACTGGGATTAAGAATTCTTCCATGAAGTGGTCAATTTTCTTTTCTAAAAATTGCATCACCTCTAAACGGACATTTTGTATCGACATTTTATTTTATTTTGATATGTTTTGTAATTATTGTTTCTGTTTTTTCTAAAATTTCTTCAAATGCATATTCTGAAATTTTAAGTGGTTCATGAATAATGAATTCTAATTTAGAACCTAAACCAAGAGGGAAAGTTCCAAACTTGGTCATTTTCCATGAATTATTAATTGTAATTGGTAAAAAATAAGCATCAGGAGCAAATTTGTATAACATTTTTAGCCCATTTACTGCAAATGGTTTAGGTTTTCCTGTTTTGCTTCGTGTTCCTTCTGGAAATATTACAACGGAGTAATTGTTTTTGTTGATTAACTCAGCTACTTTTTTAATTTCGGGTAAGGCTTGTTTTGGATCTTTTCGGTCAATCAAAGCCGATCCTCCATGTTTTAAATTATAGGAAACACTTGGTATTCCTTTTCCTAATTCAATTTTACTGATAAATTTTGGATGTACTTTTCGTAAAAACCAAATTATGGTTGTTATGTCATGTAAGCTTTGATGATTGGCCACAATAATTAACGGTTTGTTTTCGGGAACATTTCTCATTCCTCTAATGTGATAAGTAGTCCCTAAAACATGTGCAGTTCTTACTAAAAAGAAATTTAAGTAGGCAACACTTATTCGGTGTGCATTATATCCAAAAAGATTAAAACATACCCATTGAATAGGATGAAAAATCAACAACCAAAGTATAAAAAAAATGTAATAAACTATTGAAAGAGGATACGATACTATTTTTTCCATTTAAAAATCCATTTATGCAAAAGTAACTTATAAAATAAAAAAACCACCATAATAGGTGGTCTTTCTGTATGCTAGCATAGTAAAATAATTATTTTTAATCTATAATTGTGCAAACACCATTAACACAATCCACTGAACGTGGCGGACCCACTACCATACAATCAGAAACTGCTCCCGTTTGTATGTTGTATTCATTGTCCATTTCGTAATATTCATTTACTAAATTTTCAAGTGTATCTTGATTAACCGTATTTGGATAAACCAAAAATTCTCTCGGACCACCACAAGGTTTAGCTCCAAAAGCAATATAATTACATACAGAAGCTTCGGCACAAGAAAAACTATTGATATAATCAAGAATTTCTTGTTTTTTTTGAAGCAATTGTTCTGGAGTAACCGAAGTTACATTTTCTTCTTCATTACATTGAAAACTTTGTAATAGTGTTGCTAAGAGTAAAAATTTAATTATAGTTTTCATAATCTTTTTTTTTAAGATTGAAAAACCACGAAAAGGTTGCGTTGTTTAGCAAAATTCGTTGTAAGCGTCTTTTAAATTTTCAGCAATTAATTCTGCAGGGCGACCTTCAATGTGATGACGTTCTAACATGTGAACTAATTCCCCATTTTTGAATAAAGCCATACTTGGAGACGATGGTGGAAAAGGAAACATTTCTGCTCTTGCCGCATCAACAGCTTCTCTGTCTACACCTGCAAAAACGGTGATTAAATTTGCTGGTTTTTTACCACCTTCTAAACTCATTTTTGCTCCCGGACGTGCATTTCTTGCAGCACAACCACAAACAGAATTAATTACTACTAAAGTTGTTCCTTCTGCTTTGATAGCATTTTTAACGTCATCAGCTGTATATAAATTTTTGAAACCTGCGTCTGTTAATTCAGCACGCATTGGGCTAACCATTTCTTCTGGATACATAATATATTTTGTTGAAAATTATCGAATGACAAAGTTACAAAGTTTTTTATTTGTTGCAGAATACCAATTCATAAAGATTTGTTATGATTTGATAGTTTACTTTTATTTAAAAATTCTAGCTATTAAAGCTTTCACAAATAGCATTTTTGGACACTTCCAAATCACTTGTAAATCTTCCCAAATGGATGTTTCTTCATCTAAAAATTTGAAAATTACAGTCGAATCTCCTTCTTTAAACATCGATGAAAATATTTTGGAACCCAATTCGTTTTTCGAATTCAAAATATCTAACAACAATAAATCATAAAACCAAAATTTATCTTTTTTATGAAATTTTGTGAAGTCTCTTTCTGATTTTAAAAACTCAACCAAAACTTTTGATTTTTTGGAAGCATTTTTAAACGTATAACCCGTACTGGCTTTTGTCCAACCGCCAGCCGATCCAATATTGATGATATTTTTTGTATTGTGTTTCCAAAACGGATAGCACGTCATCGGAATATTTCCTTGTTCTTTTTCGATGATTTCGTATTCTGTTATTCCGAGATTTTCAATGTATTTCTGAATTTCAGATTCATATTCCTCTTTTGAAAGTAAGTTTTTTGAAAACAACGTATATTCTAACAACGCTTCAGTTGCAGATGTTGGTAAAACATACATGAAACGTGTATTGCCTTTTTGTTCAACCGAAAAATCCATGAAAGTGGCACAATTAGGTGTAAAAACCGCTTCTTTACTTTTGATAAACCAACCAATAAAATGTTGTTGAATTAATGGGAATTTAGATTGCACTTTTGCAACTTCTGGATGGTAAATTGAATTGATAACTTTGTTGCAAGTGAAGGTTTCGTTTTCTGTTTTTACTACACAATGATTGCCTAGTTCAGAAAAATCAATCACTTTTTGATTTAGAAAATGAATGTTTTTATGTTTGGAAATCTTCTTGAAAACCAATTCATAAAAATCCAACCCATTAATTTTTTTGTATTGATAAGGCGTTAGTTCTAAAACTCGATTAAATTTCTCATTCGCAAATATGGCTTGATTCCATTTTTTAGAAACGATTTCATCAAACAAATTATCTTCATCCCAAAAACACCACGTTCTATCGTTTGCTTTTTTTGAGTTTTCGTCAATTAATAAAATGGAAGTATCTTCAAACTTTCCAGATAAAAGCATTTCATAAACGGTCATTAAAGCTGACAATCCTGAACCTGTGAAAATGTACTGATAATGTTGCATTGTTCAAAGATAAATAATTTGTTGTAATAGTTTCAAATCGTTTTTTAGCCTTGTCTAAAAAAATATTTTGGTATTTAAAAACTTTGTATATTTGTCAAAACAAAATGTTTATGACCATTTCAGAAGAGAACTATATTAAGGTTATTTATCATTTGTCGTTGGTTTCACCAAAAGGTGTGAATACGAATGCAATTGCAGCAATGTTAGACACCAAAGCTTCTTCGGTTACTGATATGATGAAGAAACTTTCGGATAAAGATTTAGTTACGTATCAGAAATATCAAGGTGTTACTTTAACAGATAAAGGATTTTATTCAGCCAAAATGATTGTGAGAAAACATCGTTTGTGGGAAGTTTTTTTAGTAGATAAATTAG
>CAZCIV010000089.1:0-8997 GCA_964498595.1 uncultured Flavobacterium sp. | reverse complement strand
ACTTCATCCAATGGGCCAACGAATTTGAACGCCTTCACCGGCACACCGATTGGGCCGACGAGGATTATATGCTTGCCGTGGAGGCTTTTGCGATGGGGAAACTGGCTATGGCGATGCAGCATGACCAAATCTTTGAACCCACAACAGCACTCCCGAACACTTAACCAACATGATTAACTATTCATTTTTCATTATTCATTAACTTGTCCTTCCTTAGAATCTTTCTAAATTTCCAACCCTCGTTGTAAATGAAAAGAAAGTAATTATTTTTACGCTTCGTTCTTCGGCTGGCTGCTTACACAATATCTTGGCGGAATAGTGTAAATAATTGTAAATAAAATAGATAGACCGATGAACAGACATACTTACCCACCCCACGACTTAGCAGCGATTGGCGCAGCACAGTTGGTTTTTATCCCGCATTTAAATTTTAGGAAAAGCTGATGCTTTTGAGCCTGCAGTGAAAAGCAAAAGTACAATCTTATTAAAGCTCATAGCCGATTGTTACACGCTTAAAGTCGTTTATACCGGAATCATGGCAACAGAAAAATTAAATCATTTTCAAGGATTGGTTTGTAGGGTTTTTATGGAGAAGTGGCGTTTCCCGGGGTGTTATGCTCAACCCTGAAAGTCCATAAGTCCGACAGAAAATTAACAGAAAAATGAAAAACATAATGCCAACGCTTCAGCAAAAACAAAAGAGCTGCACCCCTACGTTCTAATTTAACCCAATGCAGCACAATTGCTTTTGTCCGAATCACAGTAGCAACTGATTTTTAGACTTGGAAATGGAAATATTGAATAAGGAATATTTAAGGAACTTAATTGAGCATAGCAAACGGACGCTCAATCAAACTTTTAATTTCACAAAAGACAATTTTTCCATGTTTGAAACGATTAATTCCTTTCTAATTGACCAAACGTTAAAATTTGATCGAAAAAATATTCTTATAACTACACCGATAAAAAACAAACTAAACGAATTCCTACTTCCAACCATTCTTACTACCTCATTACATTGCCTAATAAAGAACAGTAATACTGGAACAGGGTTAGAATTAGCAGACATCTTAGCTTCAAAAGTTGACGGAAGAGTTTCGACTGTAAAAGAGATAAATGAAACATCAATTCGAATTTTACCATTGGGAGCAACAAGACGCATTGACCTTGAAAATTCATCAGATTACATTCAAATTTCATCAAAATATTCAGACCGATTAGAGGAAGTAAGATATAACAAGATAAGAATTAAAAATTTTGAAGCAAATAAGCGAAAAGAAATTACAAAGTATAGTTCTATTCTTTCATATTTTAAATCAACAGATTTCCAACTTCCATTAAAAAATTTAAACAAAGTTGTTATTGTAGCTTCAAAAAACGAAGTTCTCCCAAAAGTCCCTTTATGTATTCCTTATCAGTATATAAACAAAAGTGGTGAAGTATATCCTGATACACCTTTTAACTCATTACTAATTGTGGTAAATGATTTCAATACCGCAAAAGAATTTTTTATTGAAAAAGGAATTCCGATAGAAACAATCGTTTTCATTGGCGATACTAAATATCAACAATCTATTTCTGCAATATCTAGGGCTTATAGACAGCAAAAATTCAATCATTGTGTTTTTATCGGAACACAAGATATTGAAACTGGCGAAAACTTTGAAGTTTTGAAATGGAATTGGACTTTACCTGAAATAAAATTCTTTAAACAACAGCCATATCAGAATCTAACACCTGAAATTATCAGCAACACAGAGTTAAGTGAAGCAACATTGAAATTCACAAATTTCATTGCCGAAACTGAAAAGCGTTACGAAAATCTAATTAACCTAAAACGACTTTTAAAGTTCATTCGCAGAATATATCCTATTACAGCATTAAACAACGAAAACAGAATACGAGAAAGAGCTAATGAAATTTATGCAAGTTTTGAAAGCGAAGCAGTAGAAGTTTTTCAAGATGAATATTATAACATAGACTCAGACTACCAAGAAGATTTGGAACAATTGAAATCAATTACGAAGAACATCATTGACCTTATTAAAAACGCAAATGCAAAAGATAATTGGTTCAAAAATGCAGCAGACATTGATTATATCGTTGTTCCAAAATCTATAAAGAAACATTACGAAAAAGAAATTCAAAATTGTTTTGAAACCAAACAAAAAGGTTTAAGATTAAACAGTTTTGGAAACATTGACGCACTATTAAAACAACCAGAGCAAAATGTAGGCATTAATTACACAGGGCTAAAAGATACGAAAATCATTACCGTTTCAGAGTTTTTCAAAAAAGAACCTGACGGCAAAACCCATATATTTCTTTCACTTTACAGCAATGGAATTTTCACAGATATTCTATTGCAAAAAATTCTTTCGGGCAACCACAAAACAAAAATCCTTTGCTATACGGAAGAAGCCAAAGTAATGCAGATGTATTTAAACGGCTTTCAAAAAGAAGATGAAACAGAGCTTCGCTCTATCCACAGGGAATTACTTTGCGGAATTAAATATCCAGAAACGCCTAACATTAATAAAGAAAATATTGACGATTGGATTAAGCATTTAATTGGACTTGACGAACAGAAATACACAAGAGCAGATGAACAACGATTTGAGATTGTGTTTGAAGATGAAAGTAAAGCCATAGAGAGAGAATCCAAGAAAGTATTCGTTGATGGATATGAAGAATTATACAAGGAAATAAAACAACTTCAAAAGGGCGACCGAGTAAGAATTTATCACAATCCAGATAAAGAAACACTTCATGACATCATAAAAATGACCGACGAAAAGGAGCTTTTCTCAAGGGTTGATTACTTCTCAGCATTATGGAAAAACGCACTGAGAAGTTATTTCTCAAGTAAAGGATTTGGATATCATTTTGAAAGTTTATATGAGGAGCTAAAAAGTAATGGGCTGTCGGTTAGTAAAATGACTTTGGAAATGTGGTTAAAAGAAGATTGTAAAATCAAATTTCCGCAGGAACGTAGAGATATTTTGGCAATCATTAAAACGGTTGAAAACTCATATCTGAATAGCAATATCGGAGTAATTATTTCATTAAAAAAAGAATATAACGGGCGGCTTAATAAAGCAGGAAGAAACTTTAGCAATGAAATAGACCATTACATTTTAACCAAAGAAAAAGGCAAAATGTTAGATTGGCTTTCAGACGAACATATTGAGCAAATTGTGTTCTATGGTGCACCTTTGAGAACAATTAAGGCTATTAGAATAATTGAAGAAGAAATTACAGACTAATGAGCAGAAAACATAGAGATACATTTCAAGAACGCCTTTTAAAAGGCTTAATCGGTTCAGGTTCTGACAGTTTCGGATTACCTGATGAAGAAGAAATCTTATCGGATTATCCGTTGCAACGATATTTTTCAGCAGTCATATTTCCTGAAAAGAAATTTTCTGCAACCGAAAGTGAAGAAGATGAATTAGAACTTCAAACAGAAACGGAAGAAGCCAACAATCTTATACCCGAAGAAGTTGTTACAGAAACCGAAAATAATGTAGTGGCAGAACCGAAAAAAGAGGATAGCACGGAAGAAGAAAACAGAGCAAATCAAAACCATTTTCACCCGAACAATTTCGGTTTAACTTTCTGCATTGACCCGAAAGTTGAAACTATTGAAGTAGAATTTAGCGGAGGTTTTTATTATACACCAGACAAACAACCCGAAATAAAAATCAAAATTGCTGAAGCAGGTTATCAGGCTTTTATTGATGAAAAATTGGGCTTTCCGTTCAAAGATATTTTGGTTTATGAAAACGGTTACTTATCACTTTCAAGAGAACTAAAAGGCGATAAAGGAGGAAAAAATCAACGTAGTGGCGAATACTTGCAGTTTGACGATTTCAAAAAGACGGATAGCTACAAAGACAGTTCAGCAAAATATTACATTGAGTATTTCCAAAAACTTATCGGACGTATTTGGAAACGAAAACCGTTTTCGTATTCAGCAACCATTAAAATTGAAGATACACTACAACCAATTGAAATTCCGCTTACTGACAAAACTCACAAGGAAACCAAATTAGGTTACAATGTTAAAACCTACTTTGCAAAAAGAAACAAGTATGTAAAAATTCAATTGGTAAACACTTCAAAAGAACAATCATCAAAACGTTTCACACCTAAAACACCTGAACTGAACTCAAAATGTTTATTCCAAGCAGAAATAATAGTGAAGTCGGACAAAATACTGCCTTACAAATCCAATCAGGAACTAAATCCGTTTGACCCCGAAGCAGAAGAACTGAATTTTCTTTATCGTGAAGTGAAAAATTATGGTATAGGACATAATTGTTCCGTTACTTGGAACAAAGAAGGAAACATACTGAAAACTACGTTTCTGCCCCAATTTAATGTAAAGGACACAAAAAACGATTTCAACGAAAGTGATTTTGAAAATCCTGATGATTTCAATTTACTTAATCAGTCGCTTGACATAAAAAATCTATCAATATTCAGCGATGTTGAAAAAACGGAAACGATTAAACGCTTGCAAAACTTCGTAGAACTTTACGGAAAATGGATTGATGAACAAAAAGCCAAAAACAAATTAGGAACAGCAAAAGAACAAGAAATCGGGCAACGAATTATTGAAAGACTTAATTACAACTACAATCGCTTAAAAGCAAACATTGATTTCCTTAATGATGATGATGTTTTTCGTGCCTTTCAGTTGGCAAATACGGCAATGCTCATTCAAATCATTATCTCAAACGATACAGATTTTACAAGGCAGGAAAAAGAAGTTTCACAATTCAGCCCAAATATTTCTTACAATGATTTGAAGTTTTTCAGCGAATACGATTATTCACGTTTAGGATTTGAACCGAAATACAGACCGTTTCAGTTAGCGTTTCTTTTATTGAGTATTAAAGGAATTACAGAACCACAATCAGAAGATAGAAAAAATGTAGTGGATTTGATTTGGTTTCCGACAGGTGGTGGAAAAACAGAAGCCTATTTAGCCGTTACTGCATTTACAATTATTTGGAGGCGAATGATGAACGATGTAAAAGCATCACAAGGCGTTTCCGTAATTATGCGTTACACTTTACGTTTGCTAACAGCACAACAATTTGAAAGAGCATCAAAATTGATTGCTTCGTTAGAGTTTTTGAGAAAGAATTTTACAGATGAATTAAAAAAAGAAACTATCAGTATTGGATTGTGGGTAGGGAATCAATTAACACCTGGAAAAATTTCAGAAGCAAAAGAAATCGTTGATGAAATTGAAAGAGAATGTCGCAAGCAAAACGGAAAACCTGAAACAAAAAATACGTTTCAAATTTCATCCTGTCCTTGGTGTGGAACAAAATTAGTTTCCGAAGGCGACTATGGTTTTGATGCAGAAACAAGAAGTTTCAAAATAAAATGCCTTAACACAAAATGCACTTATAATAATCAAATTCCTGTTCAGGTTGTAGATGAAATGCTTTTCAGCAATCCACCTACCCTTTTGTTTGCAACAGTTGACAAATTCGCTCAATTAGCTTGGAAAGGCGAAGCACACAGGTTTTTCAATAGTTTAGACGATAATAAACTTCCGCCTGATTTAATTATTCAGGACGAGTTGCACTTGTTGAGTGGACCGTTAGGCTCTATTGTCGGGCTTTTTGAAAGTGTAGTTGAGAAACTTTGCACCAAAGAAAATCGAAATCTTACCCCGAAAATTATTGCTTCCACAGCGACAACGAGAAACACAACACAACAAATACAGCAGCTTTACGGTGGCAGAAGTGTAAATATTTTTCCGCCATCGGGTTTAAGTTACAGCGATAGTTTCTTTGCCAAAGAATCAAAAGAAAAAAGCCGAAGAAAATATATTGGCTTTATGCCTGTCGGCAAAACGGCTATTGATACACAACTTCAAGTGATTGCCCATTTATTGGAAGCAAGAATTGAAAACAAAGAACCAATCAATGACAATTATTGGACTGTTGTTTCCTACTACAATTCGCTGAAAGATGTCGGAAAAATTAGAAACAAAGTTGGTGATGAAATTATTGTAAATACAGGCACTTTGCAATCAAGACTATTTGGAAGAAGTAATGCTTGGACTTACAATCATTTTGGCTTAGAAGATAGAACGGAAGAATTAACCGCAAGAGTTGAAAGCAGCAAAATAAAAACCGTTTTAAAACAGTTGGAAAATAGTGTTGAATTGGTTGATAGAGTTTCAGATAAAGGCGTGGCGTATAAAGCCGTAAAATCCGATGTAATTGATTTAGTGCTTGCAACCAATATGTTTTCCGTAGGAATTGATATTGGCAGATTAAACTTAATGTTGATTAACGGAATGCCTAAAAATATTGCGGAATACATTCAGGCTTCAAGTCGTGTAGGTAGAAAAGTTGAGGGTTTGGTTGTTTCTTTCCTTAACCCGAATCAGGCAAGAGATAAATCTTATTTTGAACATTACATTCCTTTTCATCAGGCGTTTTATAAAAGTATTGAACCTTTAAGCGTAACGCCATTTACGGAAAATACGATTGATAAAATGCTCACTACTTTGATGGTAACTTATTTGCGACATAAAGTTCCAGGTCTGAACCAAAATAATGACGCACAATATTTTCAAAAGGAAAATATAAACGAACTAAAACAATTTTTAAAAGACCGTTTCCAAAACAATATAGCCGAGAATGAATTTTTTGTAAGTCGTATTGATTTTTTAGCCAATGATTGGGAAGAACGAGTTCAGAATATTGGTTTGAAGAAATATGACGAATTATTGAAACGACCAACACAGGTTGGAGTTTCCGATGTTGATGATTGGATTGTAATGCAATCAATGCGAGAAGTTGATGACGACACATTCATTCAAATAAAAGAATCATTTGCATTTAACCCAAGATAAAATCACTATGCCAAAATATATTCAATCGCAAACAAGAAAAATGCTTACTGCCTATGGTGGAGTGGGTTCAATTTTGGAAACTTCAAAAGGTGCTCTAATTGTAGAGCAATTTGATAAATGGAAATTCTTTTCAGACGGATCAAGAATTTTTGACCAAGACGAATTTATTATTGAAGATAATCGTTTGCTGAAACGCTTGCAGATTCATTTTAAGCAACTTCAAAAATTCGTTCGAGTTCCAACTAACATTGCTAATTCGTATATCCAAAATGACTCTGTTCCTTTGGAAACAAAGAGAATTGCAAGTGCAAAATATTTTCCTGAATGGATGTATTGCCCTAACTGCGAAAGATTTAGACATATCAAAGATTGGTGGCGTAGTTGGAACCAAACTTTACAGAAATTAAACGAGCCAAATGCAGGTGATAAATTCATTAAGCCAAAATGCTACCACTGTTTTGAAGAAGCGAAAACCAAAAACAAGAAAAAGAAATATTATGAATTGGAACAAGTCCGCTTCATTATGACTGCACCAAATGGAGAAATACGGGACTTGCCTTGGGAGTATTGGAATCGAGCAGAAAAGAATGTGAAAGAAGAAGACGCAGACGGTGGAAATGTCCGTATTGATTGGGCAGAAAAATGTTGTGATAATCAAGATTTAAGATACTTGCGTTCAGAAACTTTTGCTGACTTAGCAGGTATTCGTGTAAAGTGCGTGAACAAAGGTTGTAAAGCAAACGGACGAGAAGTAACGCTTGCAGGTTTGTTCGGTTTAAGAATTGGAAAAGATAAAGAAAAGCAACTTAAACCCGTCATCAGAACGAGCAACAGTGTTTACTATCCGCTTTGCATTAACAGTATTTATTTGCCTAAGAAAAATCAAGAGATAAAACAAGACGATAAAGCAACAATCAGAAATTTGTTAGCAAGTGGAGTAAGCAAAGAAATTATCTACACAACATTTCAAAACCGTTATGACAAGCAAACGATTGATGATTTTGTTGAAGAAAAAGGTGAAGCCACATTTGAAGCAGAAATTCAATATCGTTTGAAGGAATATAAGTTCATCTCAGAACACCCAAATTACAGAGAGGAACAAAATAGTAATCTTACATACGAAAATCAGGTTACCGATACGCTTTCAGAATTTGGGATTTCAACACTCATAAAAGTTAAACGCCTGAAACTTACAACCGTTCAAACTGCATTTACAAGACAAGAACCCTTTGACAAAGATTTATTTATACGAGAGGGCGATAACCAAACGCCTGTAAAAATAAAATACACTTCATCCCAAGCGGTAAACACAAGTTATCTTTTGGCAACCGAAAGTTTTGGCGAAGGAATTTTCATTGACCTTGACAAAATAAAAATTGATGAATGGTTTTACAAGCATTACGAAAATACACCAGCATTTAGAAAACGTATTGACATTTTACAAGACAGAATTTCACTATCGGAAATCATTCAAAAAAATAAATTCTTAGATAACAGACATTTGGCAAAGTTCGTTTTAGTTCATACGCTTTCACATTTACTTGTAAAAGAATTAGAATTTCTTTGCGGCTATGCTGCGACTTCATTGAATGAAAGATTGTTTGTTGATAGTGATAATATGCAAGGACTTTTGCTTTATACAGTCGCAGGTTCAGAAGGCAGTTATGGAGGTATTATCACACAATCAAACCCGACATCTTTCAAAAAGATTTTGGAATCAGCTTTGTTTCGTAGCAACGATTGTGCATCCGACCCAGTATGTTACCACTCAGACGGTCAAGGAATTGGGGGAATGAATTTAGCAGCCTGTTATTCTTGTTCGCTATTGCCCGAAACATCTTGCGAAGAGTTTAATAGTTTTTTAGACAGAGCATTACTAATTGACAATGACTTTGGTTTCTTTATTTAGGACCACACGAAAATCCCATGCTATTGGTGGCAATACCCCCTCCTATCCGGAATCACACCCCGCACGCCACCGGCGGGATTTTCGAGGTCGCCTGCATAACGGGGAATGAGGTGGATGTGCACATGGGGGATGGTTTGGCCGGCAGCCTCGTGGATGTTGATGCCCACATTGAAGCCATCGGGATGGAATTGTTGCTGCACCA
>CAZCIV010000088.1:0-9098 GCA_964498595.1 uncultured Flavobacterium sp. | reverse complement strand
AACAAAATTATAAAAAAAATAGATTTTTGTTGTAAATCAACACAGAATCTATGTGGTAAAAAAAATAACTAAATATGAAAATAAATTTTAATAAAACCTCAGACAACCTAATTCCAGCTATCATTAAGACAACGAAACGAAAAATGTTTTAATGTTGGGCTATATGAACCAAGAAGCGTTAGACCAAACACTAGCAACTAAAAAAGTAACTTTCTTCAGTCGTACTAAAAACCGATTATGGACAAAAGGCGAGGAAAGTGGCAACTTCTTAGAACTGGTTTCTATTAAAGAAGATTGTGATAACGATACGCTTTTAGTGAAAGTAAAACCTGTTGGTCCAACTTGTCACACAGGTTTAGATACGTGTTGGCAAGAATCTAATAATCAAGAATTTGGATTTTTATCAAAATTAGAAAACACGATTGCAAAACGCAAAGAAAATGCTGATGCAGAAAAAAGTTACGTAGCTTCATTATTTGCAAAAGGAATTAATAAAATTGCTCAAAAAGTAGGAGAAGAAGCTGTTGAAGTTGTTATTGAAGCCAAAGATAACAATAACGATTTGTTCTTGTCTGAAAGTGCCGATTTATTGTTTCACTATTTAATTTTATTGCAAGCGAAAGGGTTTGATCTTAAAGACGTTGTGCAAGTATTGAAGGGAAGGGAGAAGTAGGGTTTTATGTTTTGGTAAAAACCCAAATTCGAAGGTTATTTTTTTAAATTTTATTAAATAATACTTTATCTTCCACATTATTATTAAACATTTTTTCATTTAAATAATCAGCTAATTCTTTAATTTCATAAGAATAATCGTCACAATGATTATAACTTCTGATTAATTTATATTGAAAATCACTATCAATATACTCTTTACTATTATAATAACTATCGTCATCATCTTTGCTTTCTAATTCTTTGATAAATTCAATTTCATATGTGTTAAAATTATCAAATAAAATATTTAATCCAATTTTCACACTATCAATGTCGCTTAAAATTTTTTCGGACTTTACTTGCATTATACCGTAAGTTCCTTCCTTTTTAAATATACTGTTCATGTATTCAATAAATCTAAATAATTTAGGTCTATTAAAATTTTCATGCAACATTATTGAATAAGCAATTTGTTGGAACCTGACATTTGTAGAAACTGAATCTAAAATTTCACCATAATTTTCTTTTAAATAAAAAAAAGTATGCTTAATGTAATTGTATTTTCTCTTTTCAGTACCGTTACTTGGAAGTTGAACGTTATTAACTAAATTATATAAAAAGACTAAAATAATAATCCAAAGTTCATTTGCAATATTTGAAAAATCAGGAAGTAAATTTTGTTTAGTAATTATTATCTTTTGATAAATATAATATGTTAATCCAACTATGCAAAAAGCATAAAATATTTGTTTTTTCCAATTGACTAAAAGCGAACGAGAAATAGCAATATTAAAGAAAGCTCTAAAAAGTACATAATAAACACTTATTAAGTAAATATCTTTAACATAATTATCTAAGTCAATCGAATATAATAAAGCACTTAACAGAATAATAAAAACAATAGGAGTTAATATTCGAAATGAAAAATTAAAAGCAGGTGCTTCATCAGTTTCTAAAAAACTTGAAATTTGAAAATATCTCAAATCTGTTGGTGCAAATTTTCCAATTATATTTATTAAAAAGAATAAAATTATTGCAATTGTAATTTGAAATAGTGTAAGCATTTTTTATTAAGATATTTATTGATAAGGTAATTTTAACCAAATATATCCAAAATTCTCCAAAAATTCTTACCTTTAAAATAAAAATTCAATATGCGATTTCATACCAGAAAATGGGTAAAACCCGAAGATTTGAATGCCAACGGAACGTTATTCGGTGGTAAATTATTGGCTTGGATAGACGAAGAAGCCGCTTTGTATTCTATCGTACAATTGGAAAATCCTAAAGTAGTGACCAAATTTATGAGTGAAATTAATTTTATGAGTGCTGCCAAACAAGGCGATATTGTTGAAATTGGTTTAGATGTGGTACATTTTGGAAAATCATCGCTAGTTTTAAAATGTGAAGTTCGTAACATGATGACGCGTGAAAAAATCATTACCATTGATAACATCACCATGGTAAATTTAGGCGAAGATGGAAAACCAAAACCACACGGAAAAACTCAAATCGAATTTATTGAAGACCGTTTGAAAAAATAAAAATATGCTACAAAAATCAACCTTAGAATTTCTAACAAAACTAAAAGAAAACAACGACCGCGACTGGTTTGCGGCAAATAAAAAAGCCTTTGAAACCGAACAAAAGTTAGCCAAATTGTTTTTTACATCGGTAGGTGAGCAGTTGGGTAAAATAGATAGTATCGAACGTGTTCAAATTTTTAGAATTTATCGTGATGTACGTTTTTCTAAAGATAAAGCGCCTTACAAAAATCATTTTAGTGTTGGGTTCACTCGAACAAAACCGATGCTTCGTGGCGGTTACTATTTGCATATTGAACCTGGAGGAAGTTTTATAGGTGGTGGTTTTTGGGAGCCTAATGCAGCTGATTTGCATCGCATTCGTAAAGAATTTGAAATGGATGATGAAGAAATTAGAACGATTGTTGCTGATGCTACTTTCAAGAAATTTTTCGGTGAAATAAAAGGTGAGGAGTTAAAAACAGCTCCAAAAGGTTTCGATAAAACGCATCCTGCCATTGATTTAATTCGTAAAAAACAATATTTACTAACTCGTAGTTTTTCGGACAAAGAGGTTTTGGCTCCTAATTTTCAAGAGGAAGTTTTAGCAACTTTTCGAGCGATGCGACCATTCTTCGACTACATGAGCGAAGTATTGAGTACGGATTTGAATGGGGAATCGATTTATTAAATAATCTGAATTTGACTTTTTAAGCGTTCAATCAATAAATTCATCATGCGCTTGTTTAAGTTGGATGAATTTTGGGTGTATTCTTTGTATTCAGAAACGGTAAACATTCCGAATACAATTCCTTTTAATGAATTTCGAAATTTGATATCACGTTGGATAGCGTTTTCAATGTAATTTTCTTTTTTCTCTGGTGAAAGTGTGAAATACACGCCTTTTTGTTTGACAGCGTAATTTCTGAAAACTTCGATAAACAATTCATTTTGAAATTTCAAAATAGGTCGCAATGTCTGATTTTGAAACCTTTCTTCAGAACTTGATTGTTCGGTAATTACTCCAATACTTGCTCCTCTAATTTCTAAAAGCGATTCGTCTTTCGTTTTCATGATAAAGTGAATTTGTTTGAATTAAAGTTAAAAAAAATAACCTCCAATTTCTTGAAGGCTATTTTAAGTTATTAAGAATCAGTTGTTAATTACTTTATGCTAATCAGTAGTTATTCTTGGACTTGATGAACTCACTTCTGACACCTCCAAATCAAAATAAGGTAATGAGGCAATAACATGATCAAAAATATCGGCCATAATATGTTCGTAATTTAACCAGGTTTTATCTTTGGAAAAACAATAAATTTCTAATGGAATTCCTTTTTCTGTGGGTTGTAAATGACGCACCATCAACTGCATTTCCTTATTAATTCCAGGATGCGATGAGATATACTGATTGATGTATTTTCTAAACAAACCTAAATTGGTTAGATTTCTTCCATTAACAATCAAACTTTTATCAATTCCGTTATTTGCATTGTATTTGTCAATATCTGCTTGACGGTGTTCAATATAAGATGTTAAATACTGAATTTTTTTAAAATTTTCTAATTCTTCCGAATGGATAAACCGCACCGAATTAGCTTTTATCAATATATGACGTTTAATTCTTCTTCCATCGGAATCCAACATTCCGCGCCAGTTTTTGAAACTATCCGATATTAGGCTGTAGGTTGGAATCGTTGTCGTTGTATTATCAAAATTTCGAACTTTCACGGTGGCTAGATTAATTTCTACAACATCGCCATCGGCACCAAATTTTTCCATCGTAATCCAATCGCCAATACGCACCATATCATTCACCGAAACGGAAATACTAGCTACAAATCCTAAAATAGTATCTCTAAAGATTAAGATAATAATCGCCGAAATTGAACCGAAAGTAGTTAATAAAGTCGTTTTACTTACGTCGAAAAGAATTAAGACAAAAGAGACAATTCCAAACAGCCATAAAAATAGCATGATGACTTGAATGTAACTATCAATCGGCTTATCGCTAAAGCGAGGTTTTTGCTTTAAATAATCACGAAGTGAATTAAAAATACTTCGGGTGATCCAAAGCGATAATATAATGATGTAAATTTTAACTCCTTTTTCAAAAATGTATTCCCAATAAGTAAAGTTTTTTAGAATTACAGGAACCGTTTTATAAATAAAAAGTAAAGGAAATAAGTGAGCTAAATATTTAGCTGTTTTATTGGCTACTAAAAAATCATCAAATGAAGATTTTGTTCGTGTTGCAATTATAGCCAAAAATATGATAAAACCTTTTTTAAAAATATAATCTAAAATATAGGATACAACAATTAAAATAATAATGTTTACTCCTAGATTTAAATAAGAAGCTACATCATTACTAAAGTCTAGACTTTTAAAAATATCGTATGCCCAATTAAAGATTTTCATTGTGGATTTTGCAAGTATTTTTTCTCAATATAAAAGGTTCCAAAAGGAAAAATAGAAGCCAAACAAACAATTGCGAATGTTTTAGAATTCCATTTTTGTTCACTTTTTAACATAAGTGCAAAGGCAATATACAACATAAAAAGAATTCCATGAACCATTCCAATGTTTTTTACATAAACTGGATCATTAGCAATATATTTCATTGGCATTGCAAAAAAATACAAGGCTAAAGTTGAAATACCTTCTAATAAAGCAATTGATCGAAAAGATTTTATCATGATAAAGCAGAATAAATTACAAATCCATAAATAGCAAATCGGAAGAAACGGAGTAAACCAAACAAGAAGAAATGTTTTCTAGAATAGTTAATCATTCCGGCAGCCAAACAAGCAATCGCAAAAGGTAGAGGTAATAAAGCGCCAACTGCAATTAAAAAGCCTCCCCATTTTTGCATATTAATAACGTGTTTTGCCATTTTTCCGTATAAACGTTTGTTTACAGAAGGAATTGCTACTATAGCCATTCCCATAAAATAAGCAATTACACCACCTAAATAGGATAAAAAAGCTAAAATAGATAAATAGAGTAGAGGATTTTCTGTATTTTTAGTCCAGGCTATGAAAATATCGGGAGGAATTAATCCTAAAACACTTTCAGATGCTAAAAACACCCCAAATATAAAGAAATCACTAAAGTTTTGAGTGATATAAACTAAAGCATCATTAAGATTGATAACTTTATAATTTACATAAAAAAGAATGGCTACAATGATAACAGTTGGCAAAATAGCACCTTTTACACCTTGCCAAATAAAGGAATAAAATCCAGTATATTTGTAATACTGATGTAGTAATTTTACTTTTGATTTTTTAGTTTTAGACATTTGGGTTTAAATTTGAACAAAATTAGTTAGTTTAGAAGTATAATAGCGTTAAGAAAAACAAAAAAATCGGTAAATTTTGAATTACCGATTTATATTATGTAAAATAGAGTTTATTACTAAAATGCTAAAAAGGCTTTGTTATATTCTCTTAAATCTAATACATTATTTTTCTTATCTAAATCAGTTAAAAGAGAAAGAAAATAATTAAAGCTTTCCACATTATTTTCTTCAGAAATGTTTGCTTGTATTTCAGTTTCTTTACTATCAACAGGTTCGTCATCTGGAATTCCAATAAAAAATCCGTTGTTGTTTTCTAAATGTTCGTAAGCCAAACGTAATGCTTTAGTCACAACTGGATTATTTAATTCTAACGTAATTTCTCTAAGTTTTTTTAAATCGGTTACAATTTCAGAAACTTCAAAATTATCTTTAAAAAGTTCTTTCTGAATTTTTTCTATTAATTTAAGGGCTTGTCTGTTTTCCATGATTCTTAAATAAGGGTTTGCAAACTTAAACTTTCTTATAATTTTACACAAACGTTTTGAGCAGTATTTTAAGTGATATTGTAACATTTTAAATTGAATTATAATATACATTATGTAAAATAGAATATTTAAATAATTGTTTTTATAACCAATCGAAACTTCGTATCTTCGTTTATAATAATATCCGTCTTTTATGAGAAATCCAATTGCTGAACGTATTACTGATT
Source organism: uncultured Flavobacterium sp. (assembly GCA_964498595.1). Lineage (GTDB taxonomy): Bacteria > Bacteroidota > Bacteroidia > Flavobacteriales > Flavobacteriaceae > Flavobacterium. Next base: position 2,905 of record CAZCIV010000088.1, on the reverse strand, counting down.
TTTTAAAGCACTATCCTCCTTTTTCTAGTTTAGAATATACTAAACTTTTGGAGATTTCTAAATCCTGTCAGGTATTGTATTTAGAAAAAAATCAAACGTTATTTAAAATAAACGATCCTACACATGCCTTTTTTTATGTTGTAGCATCAGGAGCAATTGGCTTATCTGTAACATCAGATACCGATGATGTTTTAATTGATAAATGTGATGAAGGTGATATTTTAGGTTTACGGCCATTTTTTGCAAAAAATAATTATTTGATGACGGCTAAAGCACGTGAAGAAAGTATTATTTATGCCATTCCTATAGAAACTTTTAAGCCTTATGTAGCATCAAATCCTGATGTATTAAATTTTCTTCTAGAAAGTTTTGCTTCCAATACAAGAAATCCTTATGATAAAAATCATAAAGGAAAGTTAGTTTCTGAAAATGTGATTTATAATGATCAAAATGCTGAGATTCAGTTTTATCAACCTATAAAATACACAGAAAACCCAATTACTGCTTCTCCAATAGATATTGTAAAATTTGTTGCCCAAACTATGGCAAGTAGTAAAATAGGTAGTATAATTATACACGAAAATAGAAAACCAATTGGGATTGTAACCGATAAGGATTTACGTTCTAAAATAGCTACAGGGTTATATTCTATTGATGTTACGATAGATAAAATTATGTCATCTCCTGTAATTACTGTGGCTGACAATCTTTCTATTGCTGAAGCTCAAATTATGATGCTAAAACACAATGTTTCGCATTTGTGTGTTACAAAAGATGGTACAAATGATTCTGAAATAACGGGAATTATAACAGAACACGATATTGTTGTGGCTCAAGCTAACAATCCAGGAGTTCTTTTAAAACAATCTAAACGAGCACAAAAATCTGCTGATTTGAAAGATGTTCGTGAAAAATTAACCGATTTAATCCAACATTCGCTTGATAAAAATGTCCCAATTAATCACATTACTTCTATTGTAGGTGAGATTAATTTGGCAATAACCAAACGTGCTATTGAATTATCTATTGAAAAAATCGGAACTCCTCCTCCAGCCCAATTTGCTTGGATGAACATGGGAAGTCAAGGAAGAAAAGAACAACTTTTGTTAACTGATCAAGATAATGCTATAGTTTTTGAGGATGTTCCTGAAGAAAAATATAATGCGGTAAAGAATTATTTTTTAGAATTAGCTGAAAAAGTAACGAAAACATTAAATAAAGTTGGGTACGAATATTGCCCGGCCGAAATGATGGCTAGTAATCCACTTTGGTGTAAATCAGTTACTGATTGGCAAAACCAATTCAAAGGATGGATTAATGCTCCTGGCGAAAAAGGAATTTTAATGTGTACGATTTTCTTTGATTATGATTTTGTTTACGGAAATGAAGATTTAGTAGATGCAATAAGCAATACAATTTATGAAGAAACAAATGATAATCAATTGTTTTTCGCTTATTTAGGTGCTGATTCATTGAAAAATCCACCACCACTAGGTTTTTTCCGTCAGTTTTTGGTAGAAAGTGATGGAGAACACAAAGATACTTTCGACTTAAAAGGAAGAGCATTAATGCCTTTAATTGATGCTGCTCGAATTTTATCGTTAAGTAAAGGTATCAAGAATGTATCTAATACAATTTCAAGATATTCTAAATTAGCTGAATTAGAACCTCAAAATGCACCCGTTTACGAAGCATGTGCTGATGCTTTTGCTGAATTATTGAAGTTCAGGACTGAAGAAGGTTTAAAAAACGAAAATGGTGGTAGGTATTTGAATTTAAGTGAGTTATCTAAATTAGATAAAGTAAAACTTAAAAATGATTTTCAGCCTATTAATGATATTCAAGAAGTAATTAAGAACCGTTTCCAATTAACTTATTTTACATAATATGAAGTTCAATTGGTTCAAAAAAATAGTTAAAGATTACCCTAAATTTTGGGAAACCTATTTGTCTTATTTTGATGAAAATCAAAGTAAAGAAAAGCGCTATGTTGTTTTTGATTGTGAAACTACAGGTTTGGATTATAAATCAGACAGAATCCTTTCCGTTGGTGCAGTTGCGATTCAAAATAATCAAATAATTGTTAGCGATTTTATGGAAGTTTTTCTTAAACAAGAAATTTTTAAACCTGAATCAGTTCCTATTCATGGCATTTTAAGAGAAGGAAAAGAAGAAAAAATTGTTGAAGCTGAAGCTATTATTCGTTTTTTAGAATTTATAAAAGATGCTACATTAGTTGGACATCATATAGATTTTGATATTGAAATGATTAATCAGGCTTTAGATCGATTAGATGTTGGAACTTTGAAAAATCAGGCAATGGATACAGATGTTATGTATCAAAAGCTAAAATATTTACCTTATGAACAACATACATCTTTAGATGAATTGTGTGATATTTATAAAATAAAAAAGTCAGACCGACACACCGCTAGTGGCGATGCGTTTATTACAGCACTACTTTTCTTGAAATTGAAAAAAAAATTGGAGATTTAATTTAGGTTTATGAAACAATTAATCAATTTAGGATTGCTGTTAACGTTTCAATTTTGCTACTTAGAATGGCCAAATAATACTTCTTTTGTATTCCAAGCTCAATATGAAATCTTTTCTAAAACAGTTCAATTTTTGCAAAATTTTTCACATCCAATTATATTAATTGGATTCATTTCACAGATTTCAATTTTACTCGCTATAATTTTCAAGAATTTCAATTCTAAACTAAATTTTATTGGAATTTTAGCTTTAACTACTGTTGTACTTTTGTTTCTTATAGTTGGTATTGTAAGTTTTAATTTTAAAATTATACTTTCAACTATCCCGTATTTGCTGTTATGCTTTTTGTTTTTTAAAAATAAAAATTATTTACATAAAAAAAACTGCTCCATTTCTGAAGCAGTTTCTT
>CAZCIV010000087.1:0-9241 GCA_964498595.1 uncultured Flavobacterium sp. | reverse complement strand
TCATCAAAAATAAAAATAGGTAGCACTTCTTCATCGCTATTCAAAGCATGAAAAAGTCCAACGTTGTCATCTACTCTTAAATCGCGTCTAAACCAAAAGATGTTCATGTTTTATTTTGTTTTATTAAGTTCGACAAGTCAATGACTTGTCACTACAAAGAATTATCCGTTTACTAACAATGTTGACATTCCACCATCTACGTGGAAAATTTGTCCCGAAATCCAGCTGCTTTTATCGCTTAATAAAAACGTTGCCATTTGTGCGCTATCTTCAGGTTTTCCAAATCGTTTTAACGGATGACGCTCTGCTGATTTTTCTTGTTTGGTTTCGTTATTCAAGAATTTATCGGCTAATGGCGTATCGGTTAATGATGGCGCAATTACGTTTACTCTAATTTTTGGTGCATATTCAGCCGCTAATGCTTTTGCAAATCCTTCAATGGCACCTTTTGAAGCGGCAACGCTTGTGTGAAATGGCATTCCCATTGTTGCTGCAACACTACTAAATGCTACGATACTAGCTTGTTCCGATACTAATAAATTAGGTAAAACCGATTGAATTATTTTTACCAAACTTATGAAATTAATTTGTAAATCGGTTTCAAAAGCTTCTGGTTTCAATCCTTTAAAAGGTCTTAAATTAATACTTCCCGGACAATACACTAATCCATCAATGATAGTTGGTAATTTAGATGTGTCAATTGTGTCAGTTGTTGCATCGAATGCAATATGAGTTGCTCTTACATCAGCTAAGTTTTCACTGCTTCTTGAAGCGATATAAACGTTATTTTCGAATTGTAGTTCTTTTGCTATGGCTAATCCAATTCCGTAAGAACCGCCAATTAATAGTATATTTTTCATGGTATTTACTTTTTATTAGAGACGCGATAAATCGCTTCTTTACTTAAACTCTCCGAACAATTCGATTAATTTTTTTCTTCGGTACTCAAAAATTTCATTCAATTTTGGTTTGACTAATATGGGATGAACCAATTGTCCTAAAATTCCCATTGGTACTTTATAATCTACAATATCTTCCATTTCTACACCACCAGGAATTTCTTTGATGAAGTGTTTGTGATGCCATAAAGCATAAGGACCAAAACGTTGCTCGTCTACAAAATACTGTTTATCTACAACATGCGTGATTTCGGTAACCCATTTTGTAGGTATGCCTAAAACTGGAGTCACGATATATTGAATTATTTGACCCGGATACATAGGTCTATCAGCACCAGAAAGGATTTTAAATCCCATGTAGTCAGGAGTAATTAATTGTAGGTTTTTCGGGTCAGATAAAAGTTCCCAAGCTTTATCTATACTAATTGGTAAATTTTGTTTGGTATGTAATCGGTAAATTTTCATTTTCGATTTTTTTTGTAAAAGTATAAAATTGTTTAAACTTTTTTAATATTAATTAAACAAAATTAAATCATTTAAGTATAAATTAACATTTGATTTCCTGACAATTTGTAAATTTGAAAATCAAAAACGAAACCTATGAGAAAAATTATTGTAATGTTGGCTGCAGTATTAGCCAATTTTATGGTTGAGGCACAAGTAAAAACGCCACAATCGAGTCCGTTAGCAAAAGTTGAACAAGTTGTGGGACTAACTAATGTACAAGTTGAGTATTCAAGACCAAGCGCAAAAGGACGAACTGTTTATGGTGATTTAGTTCCTTTTGGAAAAATGTGGAGAACAGGTGCAAATGCAAACACTACAATTACATTTAGTGAAGATGTACAAATTGCTGGAAAAGAATTAAAAAAAGGAAAATATGCCTTTTACACAACTCCAAAAGCAGATAGTTGGGATATTATTTTCTATTCTGATACTAATAATTGGGGGTTGCCAGAAAGTTGGGATGAGGCTAAAGTTGCTGTAAAAATTTCTGTAAAACCTGAAACTTTATCTAAGTCAGTAGAATCATTATCTATTTTCTTAAATAATTTAACTAATGATTCAGGAGTTATTGAATTGGCATGGGAAAGAACTATGGTGGCTATTCCATTTACGGTTCCTACACAAGATATTGCAATGAAAAGTATTGAAAAAACATTAGCAGGGCCATCTGCAAATGATTATTTTTCTTCGGCTCAATATTTTTATCAATCAAATGGCGACCTGAATAAAGCATTAACTTGGGTTAATAATGCTATTTCTAATTCGCCTAAAGATAAAGATGTGCCATTTTGGTATTTACGATTAAAATCATTAATACAAGCTAAACTTGGTGATAAAAAAGGAGCTATTGCTACAGCAAAAGAATCTTTAGCTTTATCAGTAAAAGCAGGAAATGCAGATTATGAGAAAATGAATAAAGACAGTATTGCTGAATGGTCTAAATAAGAGTTAATATTATTACAAAAAAAGTCCCAAAATTGTTTGGGACTTTTATATTTATGTATCTGTATTATTTAACCCTCTTTGAAGTAAATAAGATACGCCAATTGTTAATAAAGCACCAATAAAATTCAACCATAAATAACTCACCACATCCAAATAAAAGATATAAAAAATGGTTAATTGACTCACGCAAGCTCCAATGAAAACTGCTTTACCTTTGATATATTTGATATAAAATCCAATCAAGAAAATTCCTAAAACCGTTCCATAGAAAATCGAACCAATGATGTTCACTAATTGGATTAAATTTTCAAATAACGAACTAATACAAGCAAATCCAATTGCTACAACTCCCCAAAACACAGTGAAATACTGAGTTGCTACTACATAATGTTTATCCGATTTATTGCTCACGTTTCTTTTGTAAATATCAATAGCAGAAGTTGCTCCAAGTGAATTTAATCCGGAGGCACTAGAAGACATCGCGGCACTGAAAATTACGGCTAATAACAATCCTAAAAGGCCTTTTGGTAAGTAATTTAGAATGAAGTAAAGAAAAACATAATCTTTGTCATTCGTTTCCGTTTTTTCATCAACTTTAGAAATAACTACTTTAGCTTTTTCTCTTAAATCTTTTTCTTTTAATGAAAGTGCAACCATTTGTTTTTTTAAGATGGGATTATCAAATTCATTATGCTTTAATTGCTCAATATAGATTTGATTCACAATCTTTTTATCTGTGTTGATTTGGGATAATTTTTGTTCTAAGTTTTCGTAATCGGCTTTGTATTCTGAAGTTTTTACTTTTTCAACATTGGTAGGGTTAAAATGCAAAGGTGCATCGTTAAATTGAAAGAAAACAAATACTAAAACTCCAGTTAAAAGAATAAAGAATTGCATAGGAACTTTTAATAATCCATTCATGATTAATCCCATTTGACTTTCTTTAACCGATTTTCCAGATAAATATCTTCCTACTTGCGATTGATCTGTACCAAAATAAGAGAGCATTAAAAAGAATCCACCTGTAATTCCGCTCCAAAAGGTGTAACGTGTTTCTGGATTGTAGGAGAAATCTAAAATATCCATTTTCCCATTGGCTCCTGCAATATGTAGAACATTGGAGAAATCAACTTCGTGAGGCAAATTCGTTAATATGTAGAAGAAAATAATAAACATTCCCGACATAATAACGAACATTTGTTGCTTTTGAGTAACGTTAACCGCTTTAGTTCCACCTGTTACGGTGTAAACAATCACTAATATACCAATTATTATATTCAACATGTTTAGGTTCCAACCTAATAAAGCTGATAAAATAATGGATGGAGCGTAAATAGTAATTCCAGTTCCCAAACCTCTTTGAATTAAGAAAAGTACGGCTGCTAAAGTTCGGGTTTCGATGTTGAATCGTTGTTCTAAATATTCGTAAGCGGTATATACTTTTAATCGATGATAAATAGGTATGAAAGTATATGCAATAACAATCATTGCTAAAGGCAATCCAAAATAGAATTGTACAAATCCCATTCCGTCATGATAGGCTTGTCCTGGTGTTGATAAAAAAGTAATGGCACTAGCTTGTGTAGCCATAACTGAAACTCCAACAGTAAACCAAGGTGTTTCGTTGTTATCTAATAAATAGTCTTTTACATTAGCACTTCCTTTTGTTTTTAGGATACCATAAATGACTATAAATGATAAGGTTACTGATAAAACTATCCAATCTAAACTCTCCATATTATGTGTAAATTTCCATTAATAAATAGAAAATCAAAATGTAGATAGCATTTAAAATCAGTACAATGCTATAACTTTTTTTCCATCTGTGTTTTTCTTCCATGAATTTTTAGTTTCAAGTTTCAGGTTTCAAGTTAATTATCTAGTTAAAAATCAAATTATATCATTCATCCATGTTCCATCTTCCATCATTTATCCAAGGCAATTAAATTAGCTAATAATCTATAAGCGCCACTTACGCCTTCTGGAAGCTCTCTAAAGAAACTCAATCCGGTGTAAATGTAATTTCCTTTTCCATGTTTGGCGATTAATAATCCACCTTTTTTAGGCGTTTCGCCTTCGTCATTAGAGGCTAAAATAGGAATAAATTCTGAACTCCATTCGTTAGGATAATACAATCCTTGCTCTTGAACCCAACCTGTAAAATCTTTTTCCGAAATTTTGTTAGGTTGATTTAATACTTTATGATTCGGTTCCAAGAAAGTAACTTTAGCATTTTCATCAGTAACACGATCTCTTGAAAGTTTTAATTGATAAGGTGCTATTTCTTTGGTAATCAAGTTTTTTGTGGTGTTGTACTGAACGATAACATTTCCGCCGTTAGCCACATAATCAAATAGTATTTTGTTTTTGAATTTTAATTCGTCCACCACATTAAAAGCACGTATTCCCAAAATTACAGCATCAAAAACTTTTAAATTTTCTGTAGTAATATCGTTCGGATTCAAATTGGTAACTTGGAAACCTAAGTTCTCTAAATTTTTATTGACTTCATCGCCAGCCCCCATGATATAACCAATATTTTTACCTTTAGTAGCAATATCTAATTTTACCACTTTTGATTCTGAAGTTACTAAAATCGTTTGTTTCGGGATGTGTGTATATTGAATCGTAACTAATTCTTTGTCTAAAGTTCCGTTTGATGTACTTATTTGCGCTACTAATTTTGAGGTAATTTCAGGCTTTGTTGGATACACTTTGAAAGTGAATTTACGTTCTTCATTTTTTGCATCAATTGTAAACGGAATTTCTTTTGGTTCGATTTTCCAATCTTGTGGAATTGCTAACGACAATTTTCCAGAAGCATTTGCTTTATGCGCTTTTACTTTTACCTTGATTTCTTTAGGTTGGGTCGAATTGAATATCACTACTTTTGGTTCGATAGTAGAAGTGAATTCTGGTAAAATGGTAAAAGGAACATAAGTTTCACCATCATCAGGGTTGTTGAATTTATAACAGATGTTCTTTACAAATTCAATTGTTTTTCCTTCGATTTCCATGGTAAAAATTACAGGAAACGATGTTGAAATTTCAGGTAAAATACGAATGGATTTATCCGAAACTTGATACATTCCTTCTGTTTGTTGTTCTTTTAACCAAAACAAATTGGAATAGTCAACTGCATTTCCAACAACAACATCTTTGAATTGAAAAATTACTTTTTCGTTGTTTTTCAAAAGTTTGTTTTGAGTTTCATTCTTAATATTCAATGCGTTAACTGAAATCAATTTCACATTTGATTGGCTGCGATTAATTACTTCTAACTGTAAATTGAATTTACTATCTTTTGTAATCGTTTCTGTATCCGCAACGGCTTCCATAAACAAACCACTACAAGCTTCAATAATTTTAATGATTTGTTTCGATTTAATTTCTTTCCAATGAGAATCTTCTAACTTCTGAATCAAATCATACGCTTTTATCAAGTTAGGAATATGAACTGACGGATTTCCAAAATTGAAATTCTTTTCAATGTCATATAAGATTTTACCGATTTCATTACCACCTATAACTCGATTCCATGAGGTATCGATACCTTCAAATAGGTTGGTATTACTAGGTAAATTACCTTTTAATAATTCTAAATATTCTATTTCATCGCCTCGTGTTCCCAAAGTTCCAAAGCCTTGACATTTGTGTTGGCTTCGACTTAAAGCAGCGATTTCGTTATTACTTTTTCCTTTTAATGGATAAAAAACATTGGAATTTATGGCTAATAATTTCGATTTATCTGCCGCATCAAACGCTTCTTGACTTCCGTAAAACCACCATGATGTGTTGAAAAAGATACGTTTAGGTTTGTAGTTTACTAAATCATATGCTTCTAAACTCAACATAGCCGAAGCTGTGTGGTGCCCATGAGTAGTTCCAGGCGTATTATGCGCAAAACGATTTACGATAATATCAGGTCGAAACGTTTCAATCACTTGGATTACATCTTCCATGACTTCATTTTTGTTCCAAATGGCAAAAGTTTCATTAGGCTCTTTTGAAAAACCAAAGTCATTAGCGCGTGTAAAAAACTGTTCACCACCATCGATTCTTCTGGCAGCTAATAGTTCTTGAGTTCTGATAGCGCCTAATTTTTCTCTTAATTCCGTTCCAATTAAATTTTGACCACCATCACCACGAGTTAAGGATAAATAAGCCGTTTGTGCATGATAATGATTCGAAAAATAAGTAATAAGTTTAGTATTTTCGTCATCAGGATGAGCCGCAACATAAAGCACTTTTCCTAAGAAATTTAGTTTTTGTACTTGCTCATAAATTTCAACTGAATTCAGTTTTTGTGGTGCTTGAGCAAATGTTACTATTGAAATAAAAAATATAAAAATTGAAGTAAAGCTTCGTTTCATTACAATGGTTTTATTTCAAAAATAAGGAAATAAAAAAAAGGAAGTTTTAATTGCCTCCTTTTTAACAGTTTTTTAAATTATTTTCTTAATTACTCTAAGCTTGTGAGTATGCCGATTAGTTTCTGCATTATAAATTCCTAAGTGGTCTAGTCTGTCAATTCGTACTTTTCCTGAAGCGTGAATGATGTAGTTGTTTTCCATCATAATTCCTACGTGAATAATGTTTCCTTCTTCGTTATCAAAAAAGGCTAAATCTCCTGGTTCACTTTCTTCGATAAAACTTAAAGCTTCACCTTGAGTTGCTTGTTGAGAAGCATCTCGTAAAAGTTTATGACCATTTAATTTGTAAACCATTTGAGTAAATCCAGAACAATCAATTCCAAAAGGCGTTTTTCCTCCCCACAAATAAGGAGCATTCAAATACATGAAAGCAGTTTTAACTAAATCTGATTTTGGTTTTTCGCCACACACTTTAATACCTTCAAAACTATATTTATTAGTATTAATTTCTTCAATATCCAAAAATGATAGAGAAGCGCCCAATGTAATTGAAGTTAATTGATTGTTTGGAGTGGTAATATATTCTACCAAATCAGCATTTAAAACAACAGGAGTATTGTTTAAAATTTGATATTGTTCTTCTGAAATAGCCTGATATTGCTTCGAGTCAATCCAACCGATGTAGTTATCGTATGCCAATTCCACCTGCACCCATTTGGCAGTCATTTCAATAATTTTAAAGTGTTCGCCAAAGAGCAATTGCGAAACTTGTTCACTTCGGTCACTGGCTTCCGCTCTTACAGGTACTATGGCTAAATTACAAATTCCAAACATGTTGGTTCAAAATAAGAAATGATGAATTAAGAATTTAATTACAAATGTAACTAAAATTCAAAATTCACCATTAATAAAGTTATAAATTATGCTCTTTCAATAACAATTGCCGAAGCACCACCACCACCATTACAGATAGCAGCCGCACCAATTTTAGCATTGTTTTGGTTCAAAACATTGATTAACGTAACGATAATTCTAGCTCCAGAGCATCCTAGCGGGTGACCTAAAGAAACAGCTCCACCGTTTACATTGATTTTATCATTGTCTAATCCTAAGATTTGCGCATTAGCTAATCCAACTACAGCGAAAGCTTCATTGAATTCGAAGAAATCAACATCAGCAACTGTTAAACCAGCTTTATCTAAAGCTTTTGGTAATGCTTTTGCAGGCGCAGTTGTAAACCATTTTGGTTCTTGAGCCGCATCAGCGTATGATTTAATGTAAGCTAAAGGAGTTAATCCTAATGATTGTGCTTTTTCTTCACTCATTAAAACTAAAGCAGCAGCTCCGTCATTAATAGTTGAAGCGTTAGCAGCAGTTACTGTTCCTTCTTTTGTGAAAACCGCAGCTAAAGAAGGGATTTTATCTAATTTAACATTAGTGTATTCTTCGTCTTTAGAAACTACGATAGCGTCACCTCTTCTTTGAGGAACTTCTACAGGAACAATTTCTGCATCAAACTTGCCAGCTTCCCACGCAGCAGCAGAACGCTCATACGATTGAATTGCGAAGTTATCTTGCGCTTCTCTTGTAATGTTGTATTCTGTCGCACATAAGTCAGCACAAACACCCATAGCATTGTTATCGTATGCGTCAGTTAAACCGTCTTTTTGCATTCCGTCAACTAAAGAAGTTGGTCCGAATTTTACACCATTTCTTAAATGAACGTAATGTGGAATCAAACTCATGTTTTCCATACCACCAGCAACTACGATTTCCGCATCTCCTGCCATGATAGCTTGTGCACCTTGCATAACGGCTTTCATACCACTAGCACAAACTTTATTAACAGTAGTACAAGCTACACTTTCAGATAAACCAGCATACAAAGCGGCTTGTCTGGCAGGAGCTTGGCCATTTCCAGCTTGAACTACATTTCCCATTAAAACTTCGTCAACTAATTTAGGGTCTAAATTGATTTTATTTAAAGCGCCTTTGATGGCAGCAGCACCTAATTTTGTAGCAGGTACACTAGATAAAGCTCCCATGAAACTTCCGATTGGAGTTCTTACGGCAGAAACGATAACTACTTTTTTGTTCATGATAGAAAGGTTTTTTATTTGAATTGCGAAATTACTATTTTAATTCGAATTACGATAACGTTTTCGCCTATATTGTGATTAAAAATAGCTATTATTTTAGTTTTTGATAATTTAGTTGTAATTTTAAAAATTGCTATAGTATTGACATTAAGCGTTTTCTTTATTTTTAAAAAAATATATTGAAAAAAAATTAAGAAAATGTTGTATAATTAAGAATGAAAATATACATTTGCAACCGCAAAAAAGATAAGTTCTTACAACAATAACAGGAGAGGTGCCGGAGTGGTAACGGAGCAGATTGCTAATCTGTCGACGGGTAACCGTCGCCAGGGTTCGAGTCCCTGTCTCTCCGCTTTTTTTGTTTTCGGGGTGTAGCGTAGCCCGGTTATCGCGCCTGCTTTGGGAGCAGGAGGCCGCA
>CAZCIV010000086.1:0-9301 GCA_964498595.1 uncultured Flavobacterium sp. | reverse complement strand
GTGAATTATAAAATTTTAAAAATTCACAATCCTTGGTTGCGCGATAAAAAACTAACAAATACGTCAGGAAAAAAATATGAAATTGAAATCCCAACTTCAGGATATCACAAACAATAAGCGCTCAATGGATGTTCAAATTGTTTTATCTTTAATATTAATCGGAATTTTAGCAGGAATTTTGAGCGGCTTAGTTGGAGTAGGAGGTGGAGTTGTCATGGTGCCTTTGCTAGTTTTACTTTTAGGATTTAACCAACATCAAGCACAAGGAACAAGTTTGGCGGTTTTGGTGGTGCCAGTTACTGCAGTTGCTGTTTACACGTATCACAAAGAAGGTTTTATCGATTGGCGATATGTAGGAATTATTGCTTTGTTTTTTGTGATTGGAGGTTATTTTGGAAGTAAAATAGCAGTAGGTTTAGATCAAAAAATGCTAAAAAAAGTATTTGGATTAATTTTACTTTTGATAGCTGGAAAGATGTTATTAGGAAAATAAAAAAAGCACCTTTAAGGTGCTTCTATTTTTTTAGAATGATGAATTACATTTTCTTCATTTGGTCCTTCATCATTTTGATTTGGTCTTTTAACATGTTTTGCTTGTCTAATTTTTTAGCTTCGTTTAATAAATTAGTAGCTTCCATTTTTCTTCTTTTTGTCATGGCGATACCAGCTAATTGTAATTTTGCTAAAGCTAAATCTTGATCCATTGATAAGCCTAATGAAATCGCTTTTTTGAAATATTTTTCAGCTTCATTTAAATTGGTTTGCGATACCATTAATCCGTGTAAATAATTAAAATAACCTTGTTGTTTTTTTACTAATGCGGCTTCCGGATTTTTAATATGAGCTAACCATTTTTGAGCTCCAGGAAAATCTTGTTTTCTTAATTTTAAAAAGGCTAATAAAATAAATTCATTTTTAAAATATAAGAAAATAAAAATGGTAGAGAATAATAATAAGAATATTCCATTTCCAATGTTGTTTTCTGTGAATTGATAAATTCCGAATGCTATGATTAAGGCAGCTAAAACTAATTTGATATTTTTGTGAAACATATATTTATTTTTTGTTTGATGCAAAGGTAATAAAATCAATTAAAAATATTTTTAAAAAAGTACTTGCGAATGAAAAAAGTCTTTGTATATTTGCACTCGGTTTTCAGGAAAGGAAGCCTACGAGTTAAAAAAAGAATTTTATTTATAGATTTTAAAAGATACTACAATGAGTAAGAGAACGTTTCAACCATCAAAAAGAAAAAGAAGAAATAAGCACGGTTTCATGGATAGAATGGCTTCTGCAAATGGAAGAAAAGTGCTTGCTCGTAGAAGAGCTAAAGGAAGACATAAATTGACTGTTTCTTGCGAACCAAGACACAAAAAATAATGTTTTAGCTTAAAACAATATATCAGCCGTTACTTTTATTAGTAGCGGCTTTTTTTTAAACTGTTTATAAAATTTGATAAGTTTTAAAGTTCGTTTTAGTGCAACCCTTTGGAAATTAGTAATTTTATAATCGAAATACAACTACAAACCACAACAACAAAACAACACAATGCCTAAAGACACCACAATCAAATCGGTTTTAATTATTGGATCTGGACCTATCGTTATTGGTCAAGCTTGCGAATTTGACTACGCAGGTTCACAGTCAGCGCGTTCATTAAGAGAAGAAGGAATTGAAGTTATCTTGATTAACTCGAATCCTGCAACTATTATGACCGACCCATCGATGGCGGATCATGTTTACTTAAAACCATTAACTACAAAATCAATCATCGAAATTCTTAAAGCGCATCCGCAGATTGATGCTGTTTTACCAACAATGGGAGGACAAACAGCACTTAATTTAGCCATCGAAGCAGAAGAAAAAGGAATTTGGAAAGATTTTGGAGTACGTTTAATTGGGGTTGATATCAATGCAATTAACATCACTGAAGATAGAGAAAAATTCAAAGTACTTTTAAATCAAATTGGAATTCCGCAGGCGCCTGCTAAAACGGCTAATTCATTTTTAAAAGGTAAAGAAATTGCACAAGAATTTGGTTTTCCTTTGGTTATCCGTCCTTCGTTTACATTGGGAGGAACTGGAGCTGCTTTCGTTCACAAGAAAGAAGATTTCGACGATTTACTAACACGTGGTTTAGAGGCTTCTCCAATTCACGAAGTCTTGATTGATAAGGCTTTGCTAGGTTGGAAAGAATACGAATTAGAATTACTTCGCGATAAAAACGATAACGTAGTAATCATCTGTACTATCGAAAATATGGATCCAATGGGAATTCATACAGGAGATTCGATTACCGTAGCACCTGCAATGACTTTATCGGATACAACATTCCAAAAAATGCGTGATATGGCGATTTTAATGATGCGCTCTATCGGAAATTTTGCTGGAGGTTGTAACGTTCAGTTCGCAGTTTCACCTGATGACAAAGAAGATATTGTAGCGATTGAAATCAATCCTCGTGTTTCGCGTTCTTCGGCATTAGCTTCAAAAGCAACGGGATATCCAATTGCAAAAATCGCAACGAAATTAGCTTTAGGATATAACTTAGACGAATTACAAAACCAAATTACAAAATCAACTTCGGCTTTATTTGAACCAACGTTAGATTATGTAATTGTAAAAATACCAAGATGGAACTTTGATAAATTTGAAGGTTCAGATCGTACGTTAGGACTTCAAATGAAATCGGTAGGAGAAGTTATGGGAATTGGGCGTTCGTTCCAAGAAGCGCTTCACAAGGCTACTCAGTCATTAGAAATCAAACGTAATGGGTTAGGAGCAGATGGAAAAGGGTATAAAAACTACGAACAAATCATCGAAAAATTAACTTTCGCGAGTTGGGACCGAGTTTTCGTAATCTATGATGCTATTGCGATGGGAATTCCGTTAAGTAGAATTCATGAGATTACGAAAATCGACATGTGGTTCTTGAAACAATACGAAGAATTATTCCATTTAGAGAAAGAAATTTCCAATTATAAAGTAGATACATTACCAAGAGAATTGCTTTTAGAGGCGAAACAAAAAGGATACGGAGACCGTCAAATTGCTCACATGATGGGTTGTTTGGAAAGTCAAGTGCATAAGTTGCGCGAAGAGCAAAATATCAAACGTGTTTATAAATTAGTAGATACTTGTGCTGCCGAATTTAAAGCAGTAACACCTTATTTTTATTCAACTTTTGAAGCTGAAATTGAAAAAGCTGACGGTACGAAATACGTTCACAACGAAAGTATCGTTACCGATAAGAAAAAAGTAGTGGTTTTAGGTTCAGGACCAAATAGAATTGGACAAGGAATTGAGTTTGATTATTCATGTGTTCACGGGGTTCTGGCTGCCAAAGAATGTGGTTACGAAACCATCATGATTAACTGTAATCCAGAAACGGTTTCTACCGATTTTGATACAGCCGATAAATTATACTTCGAACCTGTTTTTTGGGAACATATTTACGATATCATCCAACACGAAAAACCTGAAGGGGTAATCGTTCAGTTAGGTGGACAAACGGCTTTGAAATTAGCAGAAAAATTATCGAAATACGGAATCAAAATCATCGGAACTTCTTTTGATGCATTAGATTTAGCAGAGGACAGAGGAAGATTCTCAGAATTATTAACTGAATTAAATATTCCGTTCCCAAGATTTGGAGTAGCTGAAAATGCTGAAGAAGCTGTAAAATTAGCTGATACGTTAGATTTTCCACTTTTGGTAAGACCATCTTATGTCTTAGGAGGTCAAGGCATGAAAATTGTCATCAACAAACAAGAGTTAGAAGAGCACGTAATCGAGATTTTAAAGCATATTCCAAATAACAAATTGTTATTAGACCATTACTTAGATGGCGCTATCGAAGCAGAAGCGGATGCTATTTGTGATGCGGATGGAAATGTGTACATCATAGGAATTATGGAGCACATAGAGCCGTGTGGAGTGCATTCTGGAGATAGTAACGCGACTTTGCCACCATTTAATTTAGGTGAGTTTGTAATGCAACAAATCAAAGATCATACGAAGAAAATTGCAGTAGCTTTAAAAACAGTTGGGTTAATCAACATCCAGTTTGCTATAAAAGATGATACGGTTTATATCATTGAAGCCAATCCAAGAGCTTCTCGTACCGTTCCATTTATTGCAAAAGCGTATGATGAACCATATGTAAATTATGCAACAAAAGTAATGTTAGGTCACAATAAAGTAACTGATTTCACTTTTAATCCAAAATTAAACGGATATGCAATTAAGCAACCAGTGTTCTCTTTTAGTAAGTTCCCAAATGTAAACAAAGCATTAGGTCCAGAGATGAAATCAACAGGAGAAAGTATTTTATTTATTGAAGATTTAAAAGACGATCAATTCTACGATTTGTACTCAAGAAGAAAAATGTACTTAACGAAGTAATAGAAACAGAAATCCCAATCGACAGATTGGGATTTTTAATTTAAATAACTAATTTTCTGGATTGATTTTACATTCCACCCATTTGTTTTTTTAGTTCTTCTTTAGTGATTTTTGTAAATCCTTCTCCTATTTTAAAAGCATCTACAGGAATATCTTTGCTAAATTTGTTAGCTATCATAATAATATTTCCCTGAGAGGTTTGCATATTCATTTCTAAAGGGTAACCAGTTAATTTTACTTTGCTATTTGATGCTGACTCTTGTGGAGCAATAGCGTCAGTTAAGTAAAAAATATTTTTACTACCATCATTCATTGTTATTGTTGCTTTATAACATTTAAAGCCAGCAATTTCTTTAGTATCTTTTTTGTCATAGATTACTTCTTTGGCATCATCAAGATTATTTAAACCATTGGCATTTTTTAAAGCATCTTCTCCAATGTCCGTAATTTCGTATTTCATTCCCATTACTTCCATCGTCATTCTTGATTCTTTTTTATTTGCAATTGGGATAATTGTTTTCATTAACATCATTCCTCCCATCATACTCATATCTGTTGCCTGAGTAGTTTCATCAAAATTGATTGTTATAGTTGTTTCTCCCATAGCAGCCATTTCTTCTGTTGTGCCTGGCATAGACATAGTGTAAGTTACAGATCCTTTTTTTAATTGTGTTTGAGCATGAGATATCGTTGTAAAAACTAATAATGCTGTTAATGCGATTTGTGTTAATTTTTTCATTTGTAATAAATTATTTTTCTGTGTTAATTTAAGAAATTTTTTAATCTTACAGGTTGTAAAATTTAGATTATATTTTTTTTAATAATATTTTTTCTTGTGAAAATTGATATGCCGCATCTAGGAAAGCAATCATTTTTTTCCAATTGGAATTAGGTTCGTACGAATTGAAATAATTTTTAGTAGATATTATAGTTAATTTGTTACCTTTTACTTCAGCCTTGCTTACAAAGCTTCCTGTTTCGTTTTCCACTTTTACATTTAGTTTTTCTAAACCACTAACAGTATATCCTTCTGGAATATCTAAATTGATTGAGTATTCAAAAGAACGAGGGAAACTAGTATAAATATTATTTGTTCTTTCATGTTCTTTTTCTTCAATATCTATTTGGGAACTAATGAATTTTCCAATATCTAAAATATAATTATTTCCTGCTTTTTTGATAAAATTTGAAGTAATATTGAACTTTTCTTCAATTACTAATGGCTCGTTAATGCCAAATCTTCCTGTTTTTTCTACTTTTAATTCGTGTTTGTCAACTTTAATGTCATATTCTTCTTCAATTTCTTTTTTGAATTTTTCAACCTGATTTTGTTTGAATTTTTCAATTAGTGCAGCATATTCTTTTTTGTATTTATCTTTATCTTTTTGCTTTCTAACCATATCTAAAACAGGGCTTGTTCCATATTTTTCATAATCTTCATTAATATAGTCATAGAAGAAAATTTTACTATTGTGCTCAAACTCTTTATTGTGACCAAATAATGAAGAAATTTTTGTAGCATTTGCAGTTGAAAAATCTGAGTCTATTGTAAGATTAGTAGTTACTTTTGTAACATTGTCTTTGTAGGTTAGTCCAGGAAGTGTAATTTCTTCAATATCACTTACCTTTTTGCTTTTCGAAACTTTTAATGCATAAGCTTTTGTGTTTTCTAAAGAACTATCAAATTGATTTGGGATAGAAAAGGGATCAAAAATTCCAAAAAAGATTGGTTTCTCTGTGTTTACTTTAAGAAGAATTCTTATGTTTTCCTGAATCAATACATCACTTATAGGTCCATTTTCTTTTCCTGTAGCAACTATAATGTCAAATTCTATTTTTTGTTTTTTAAGAAATTGCATGAAATAATTAATGAATTGTTCCTCTCTTGTAAAGAAAACAGGATCGTAGCCATAAAGCCCAAAAGGATTCATGATTTTGGCATCATTTATTACAAAAGCTTCAATGTATCTTGTGTAAAATTGATGACGCATAAAGTAATAGACCGCATTTACTTTTTCTTCGTTTGAATTGAATTTTTTTCCTTTTAAAAAGTCTTCTACATCATTTAAATTTCCTGCAGGAAAAAATTTTGAATCATAATAATTAAAAATATCTTCTTTAGTAACCGTTTTTTTAATGATATTTTCTTTTTCTGGTAAAAACGCAGCGGCTCTTTGTTCAAATTTTCCAGAGCGAGCAAAATAAACTTGAAATTTATAACATGGAAGCTCTACTAATGGCAAAAACCATCTTGGAAAATCGTTCTTAGGAATATCAGTTGCAACAATTTCATATTTACGTTCGCCACTTTTTTCTAATGGAATTTGTTTTAGTTCAGGTCCATTGTTGTAGGTATTGAAGTTAACAAAGAAATCATTTTCGGTTTGAAAAGTTAATTTGTAGTTTAATATAGGATAATTATCGCCAAGTGTTCGCTCTACAGCATCAAAACCAAACTCATAAGTTGAACTAAAGGTTTCTGTACTGTAATTATAGAAATCAATAATATCGCCAATTTCTAGGTTAGGAACGGCAACTTTTTTTTCCTTATCTACACTTACAGCTTCTTTTTCTGTATTTATTATATTTTCAGTTCCGTTTGGTTTAATAACCTTTATACCAACAACAGTTTTTACAAGTGCTCCATATCTTGGATTTGTTTTTTCTGAATAGCTAAATTCTGAGAAGCTTGTAACAGCAGCTTGATCGTTAAGTTTTACTCTTTTTCTAAAAGCGGCTCTGTAGGTAACGTTTTTACCAAATTTATGAAAATCGTAATCTTCATATTTATAAATTACGACTGCGGATTCATTTTTATATTTATCTGGAATTGTATTTGCATTTTTATAATTATCATTTTTGCCCCAAAAGAAATCTTTAATTTCATCTTTTGTTTGTGCTTGTGAAAGACTAACCCAAATAAAGGTTAGTAAAAATAATTTGAATTTCATTTTGGATTTTTATTTGGTTAAAACAACTTGTTCTGAATAGTTTTTTTGAATTGTTGCATAATGATTTTTCCAATCATTAAATTTTGATGACTTGATGATTCCGTTTTTAAATTGAAATTGTTTGGAATAAAATAGTATATTCCCTTTTACTTCATATTTCATTGAAATGGTATAATCATCTGTAATTATCGAAATGTTTTCAGGCATTTTCGCAACTTTATACCCTTCAGGAATTTGCAAACTAATTGTAATATCATCAAATGATTTATAGCTTAATACAAAATCAGTTTTGCGTTCTTTGAAATCGAAAGAGTTATATTCTTTATTGTAATTTAAATCCACATATATTTCATTATCAAACGAAGAAACATGATTGGCAATAGCAACATCATAATCTAAAGTTAGTTTTTGATCTCTGTTTAATAAATCAGAAGTTGTAATATTGCTTACAGTACAATTTTTATCTTTAGAATTCAAATACCATTTTAATGCATCTTCTTTTTTATCATTTTTTATGGAGTTGTAATTATACAAAAAAGAAGCTCTACTTTCACCTAGATATTCCATTTTTACTTTTCCTTTTAATGTTTCGTTTTCAATTACATAGTTAATCGTACTTTTTTCTGTGTTTGAAGCAGCTTTTTGTACTGGAATTTTATCTAAAATATACTTATCTCCATCTTCAATTAATACTTCTTTCCCTTGAATTCTCTGTGCGTATTCTCCAAATGAATTGTATTTTTCGGTTCCGTCTAAGAAGTATTTTTTTCTATCTTTTAACAAAGCGCAAATCATGTGATTGTCTACTGATAGAGAAGGGGTACTGTAGTCATATACAATATGATTAGTTCCAATCCAACACAATCTAGCGTCAAACCCGGCTAATTTCAGCATTTGCTTTGTTAGATTGGCCATCCCTTTACAATCGCCATACCTTTTTTGAAAAACATTTTGAGCATCATCTGGTTTAAATCCTGCAATTCCGTCTTCAAAAGCAATATATCTAATATTATCTTGAACCCAGTAGTAGATGTTTTTTATTTTTTCATCATCGTTTTTTGCATTGGCAGTTAATTCTTTTACTTTTTCGGCGAAAACTGTAGTATCATCTTTCATTGAATCTACAAGTGATTTGTACCATTTATATAAATCGGAAGTGGTACTAAAAAGTGTTTTCTTTTCGTTTTTAACCGAAAATGATTTTGCTACAAATAAGATGTGCGGATATAAAAAGCTTGGACCGGGGCTATAGTTTTCTTTTGGATTACCATTTAAATTTTCAATGGTGTATGTATAAATTGTAGTTTCAGCATTTTGTGTTACTACTTTTTTTATAGCAAAACCATCAAAGTTGAATTCTTTAATTTCTAAATCTAGCCATTTAGGAATTTCAATAATTACCTTTTTTTCAATCACTGGAAATTCATCGCTAAAATAAATACTTGTAAAATATTTACTGTCTTTGATTTTCTTTTCCATTTGATACTTATAAGTATAGCCCTGAACAGGAAAATCTACTTGCATGAATTTTACTCGAGCATCGTTATAAAATAAGTCATTACTTTTATAAAATTCATCATTTACATAAAAGTAAGCTTGTTTGTCGGTCTTATATTTTAAAGAAAAATTTTCAATGGTAGATTGGCTATCATAAAACTCATATTTCTGAATATCCGCTCTGTGATTAATATTCATTAATTGTTCTTTTACGCTGTAATTAACTTCAACAAGATCGTTTGTTTTATTAATGTTAAAAGTGACTTTCTCAGTACTGCTTAAAATTGCAATATCAAATTTGTCATACTTTTCTCTAATAGATTTTGCTGTTTTTATTTCTTCAGGAGATGGATCTGCATTTTTTTGAGCAACAGTCGAAATACAAAAGAAAAGGATAAATAATAATGGAGAAATTTTCATGTTGAAATAATTTGCAATAATATAAAAA
>CAZCIV010000085.1:0-9313 GCA_964498595.1 uncultured Flavobacterium sp. | reverse complement strand
GTAATGATTGGTGGTGCGACAACTTCTCGTGCGCACACAGCAGTGAAAATTGCGCCAGAATATAAAGAAACGGTTGTTCATGTGAATGACGCTTCTCGTGCGGTAACGGTTGCAACCAATTTATTACAACCCGATACTAAAGTTACCTATGCAAAATCACTTCGTGAAGAATATGACTCACTTCGAGAAGGATATTTAAATAGAAGTCGTGAGAAAAATTTCTTATCGATTGAAGAAGCGCGTAAAAATAAATTCAAAATCGATTGGGATAATTACGAACCTGTAAATCCAAATTTCATCGGAACTAAAACTATTGAAGTTGAACTTTCAGAATTAGTAGATTTTATCGATTGGACTCCGTTTTTTCAGTCATGGGAATTGTATGGGAAATTTCCAGCGATTTTAACCGATGAAATTGTAGGCGAACAAGCCACTCATTTATTTGAAGATGCTCAAAAAAAGCTTTCTCAAATTGTTTCGGAAAAATGGTTCACTGCAAAAGGGATTTTAGGAATTTTTCCGGCTAGTACAATCAATCACGATGATGTAGAGCTTGTCACTTCGAGTGGAGTCGAGAAGTTTTTGACTTTAAGACAACAATCTCAAAAAACTGTTGGAGCTCCAAATATCGCATTAGCTGATTTTATTGCTCCAAAGGAAATTGGAAAACAAGATTATATTGGATGTTTCTGTGTCACAACTGGTTTTGGAGTAGATGAAAAAGCTTCGGAATTCGAAAAGCAATTAGATGATTACAATTCGATTTTAGTTAAAGCTTTAGGAGATAGATTAGCAGAAGCTTTCGCAGAATATTTGCATTTGAAAGTACGAAAAGAAATTTGGGGTTACGCTTCCGATGAGGTGTTGTCAAATGAGGAATTAATTAAAGAAAAGTATAAAGGAATTCGTCCTGCTCCCGGATATCCCGCTTGTCCCGACCATTTAGAAAAACCAACGATTTGGAAATTATTAAATGTAGAACAAGAAATAGGAGTGAAGTTAACCGAAAGTATGGCAATGTGGCCAGCAGCTTCGGTTTCGGGTTATTATTTTGCGAATCCAGAAAGTAAATATTTTGGTTTAGGAAAAATTAAAAAAGACCAATTGGAAGATTACGCCAAAAGAAGAAA
Organism: uncultured Flavobacterium sp.; assembly: GCA_964498595.1. Lineage (GTDB taxonomy): Bacteria > Bacteroidota > Bacteroidia > Flavobacteriales > Flavobacteriaceae > Flavobacterium. The sequence goes on along the minus strand of CAZCIV010000085.1, from coordinate 8,183 downwards.
TATTAGCATTGAACAAGCCGAAAAATGGCTATCGCCCAATTTAGCAGATTAAATATTTGTTTCAAGTTTCAAGTTTCAAGTTGCTCAACTAACCTGAAACTTGAAACCTGAAACTTGAAACCTGAAACCTGAAACTAAAAAAACATGAAAGTAACTGAACATATACTAAACGCCAACGGAAAACCTTTGTTTTCTTTCGAAATTTTACCTCCATTAAAAGGACAAAACATTCAATCTATTTTTGATAGTATTGATCCGTTAATGGAATTCAATCCGCCATTTATTGATGTAACGTATCATCGTGAGGAATATGAATTCAAAGAGCTAGAAAATGGCTTACTTCAGAAAAAAGTAGTTAAAAAGCGTCCAGGAACCGTTGGTATTTGTGCTGGAATTCAGAATAAATATCAAGTGGATGCCATTCCGCATATTTTGTGTGGTGGTTTTACCAAAGAAGACACAGAAAATTTATTAATTGATTTAGATTTCTTAGGAATTGACAATGTTGTAGCACTTCGAGGCGATGCGGTAAAAAGCGAAATTTACTTCAAACCTGAAAAAGAAGGTCATGCTTATGCTTCTGAATTGGTTACTCAAATCAGTAATTTAAATAAAGGAATTTATTTGGACGAAGATTTGCAGAATTCTACCAAAACCGATTTTTGCATTGGAGTAGCTGGTTATCCTGAGAAACACATGGAAGCGCCAAGTATGGATAGTGATATTCATTTTTTAAAACAAAAAATAAAAAATGGTGCCGATTATATCATTACCCAAATGTTTTTTGATAATCAAAAGTTTTTCGATTTTGTAGCCAAATGCAGAGCGGCTGGAATTACCGTTCCAATTATTCCAGGTTTGAAGCCAATTGCGACCAAAAAACAACTGAATTTAATTCCACACCGTTTTAAAGTAGATTTACCAGATGATTTGATTATGGAAGTTGTTAAAGCTAAAGACAACGATGCTGTAAAACAAATTGGAATAGAATGGTGCACTGAACAAAGTAAAGGATTAGTCAAAGCCGGAATTCCAGTTTTACATTATTATTCTATGGGAAAAGCAGAAAATGTAAAGGCAATTGCAAAAGAAATTTTTTAATTGCAATTATCTTGTTATTAGCCCAGTTATTAAATTACTAGTTTGTTTTTCTGGTAAATGCTTGTGGATATAATTTATTTTTTGTAACTTCATTGCAAGAAAATTAAGTTATTATGAAAAATTTAGTATTCACTTTCGTAATAGTACTCGTGTCTCAAATGGGATTTGCGGGTGAGTTAGACTCTATTTTAAGTAAAGCTAGAGCTTTAACTAATAATAAAGATTACACCGAAGCAATTTTAGTATATGAAAATTATATTAAAGTATCAAAAGGTGAAAACTTAAAAGAGGTATATATAGAATTAGCAAATTGTTATTTCTATTTAGGAAAAAAACAAGAAGCGGTAAATAATATTAAAACGGCTATAGTTAAGCACGGTTTTACAGAAGAAGACTTTATTTATAATTCTGTTTTAAATGAAAAATTATCATCTTATGCTCTTTCTGTTTTATATGATGATTCTTATAAGCTTAGAAACAAGTATTTGGCTACTTTAAATTAGTTAATCTTAGCCAATTAAAAAAAATCTCCTTACAAGTATTGTAAGGAGATTTTTTATTTCTTTCCAGTTTTCTCTCGGAATATCTGTTCAAGGTTCTTACTTTTCAATACAATTTGTAATGTTCTTAATTGATGTTCTTGAGCAAAATCAAACAAAGCTGGACGCATATCAATAGTTGAATTAAAAGTCAATTCCCAAACTAAATCATGAGAATTTTTAGCACTTTTTAAATTGGGTAGTGAAGTAAAAATACTTTCTTCAACTTTTTTGTCAAATTCTACTTCAATAATTTGTTCTGCTTCTTCTGAAACTAGATTGTTTAGATTTTTATCTGTTACAATTTTTCCTTTGTTGATAATAATAATTCGGTCACAAATAGCTTCTACTTCTTGCATAATGTGCGTCGATAGAAAAACCGTTTTGTCTTTTCCAATGTTTTTTATCAAATCACGAATTTCTACTAATTGATTTGGATCTAAACCTGTTGTTGGTTCATCCAAAATCATCACATCTGGATTGTGTAACAAAGCCGTTGCTAATCCTACACGTTGACGGTAACCTTTAGATAATTCTCCTATTTTCTTGTGGCTTTCAGGAGTTAATCCTGTTAAAGCAATTACTTCATCAATTCTTGATTTCGCCACTTTATGTAAATCGGCATTGAAAGCCAAATATTCTCTCACATATAAATCCAAATACAACGGATTGTGTTCGGGTAAATACCCAACAGATTTTTGAACTTCTTTTTGTGCAGAAGTTACATCATGTTCGTTTACATTAGCAGTTCCGCTATCAGCTGTTAAATAAGTAGTCAAAATTTTCATTAAAGTGGACTTTCCGGCACCATTTGGACCTAAAAAACCTACGATTTCTCCTTTTTTTACAGAAAAACTAACGTTATCTAACGCCTTTTGGTCTCCGTAATTTTTTGAAATATTTTGAACTTCTATCGACATACCTTGTAAATTTTAGCAAAAGTAACTTTTTTTAAAAGAACTCAAATTTATTTAAAAAAGTATTTCGTTTTCATTTTTTTATTACTTTAGCAAAATCAAAATAATCAATAGCACATGTTGACAAACAACATCTTTTTTTATAACAATTCTTTTTATTTCTTCTGGAGACAGTTAAGGGATTGTTGTGCTATGATTTAAATTAAAGAAATTTATTTTATAAACATACAATCCCGATGTAAATCGGGATTTTTTTTTGCTCAAAATTATGGGAATTAAAATCGCAATTCAGGGTATTCAAGGATCGTTTCATCACCAAGTAGCACATGGTTATTTTGGTGAAGCAATTAGTTTGGATGAATGTAATTCGTTTAGCGATGTTGTAAAAAGTTTGAAAACGAATCAATCGGATAAAGCTATCATGGCGATTGAAAATTCAATTGCAGGCGCTATTTTACCTAATTATGCTCTCATTGATTCAAATGATTTACATATTATTGGCGAACATTTTTTGGATATTCATATGAATTTAATGGCGTTGCCAGGACAAACGATTGATGCTATTAAAGAAGTGCATTCGCATCCAATCGCCTTGTTGCAATGTGCTAATTTCTTTAGTCAATACCCGCATATTAAATTGGTCGAAAGTTCCGATACTGCAATTACGGCTAAACGAATTCAGGAAAATCAATTGAAAGGAATTGGTGCTCTTGCCGGACCAGTGGCTTCCGAAATTTACAATTTGGAAATTATTGCCGATGGAATTCACACTGTAAAAAGTAATAAAACGCGTTTTGTAGTTTTAAAAGCATCGAACAAAGAAATTCCAAAAGAACTCATCAATAAAGCATCGATAAAATTTGAATTAGATGATACGCCAGGTTCCTTGGCAACAGTTTTAAATGTTTTGAATAATTGCAAATTGAATTTGACAAAAATCCAGTCGCTTCCCATTATCGAAACACCTTTTACTTATGCGTTTTTTGTGGATGTGGTTTTTGAAAAGTACAAGCATTTTGAAAAAGCGAAAAAAGTAATGGAAATCATGACAACGCATTTCAAGGTTTTGGGTGAATATGAAAGAAGTAAACAATAATAATTTAAGAATAAATAGTAATTTTACAGTGAAAATATGGTTATGGAAAATAAAAAAGAATTACGCACTTGGTTAGATGATTTTCATTTGAATCATCCACTTGTAATTGCAGGGCCTTGTAGCGCAGAAACCGAAGATCAAGTTTTAAAAATAGCACATGAATTGAAGAATTCTGATGTTTCTATTTTCCGTGCAGGAATTTGGAAACCGCGTACACGCCCAGGTGGATTTGAAGGTGTAGGTGAAATTGGATTGAAATGGTTGCAAAAAGCAAAAGCTGAAACAGGATTGTTAATGGCAACGGAAGTCGCTACTGCAGCTCATGTAAAATTAGCATTGGAACACGATATTGATGTATTATGGATTGGCGCCAGAACCACCGTAAATCCTTTCGCTGTTCAAGAAATTGCCGATGCTTTGCAAGGAACAGATAAAATCGTTTTATTGAAAAATCCAGTAAATCCTGATTTATCTTTATGGATTGGAGGTTTAGAACGATTATATAATGCGAATATCAAGAAATTAGGTGTAATTCATAGAGGGTTTTCTACTTACGAAAAAACAAAATACCGTAATAATCCGGAGTGGCAAATAGCAATCGATTTACAAAATCGTTTCCCAGATTTACCTTTGATTTGTGATCCTTCGCACATTACAGGAAGACGTGATATGATTCAAGAAGTATCGCAACAAGCTTTAGATTTGAATTACGACGGATTAATTATCGAAACCCATATCGACCCAGATAACGCTTGGAGTGATGCTGCTCAACAAGTAACTCCAGCTACATTAAAACAAATGTTCATCAATTTGCGAGTTAGAAAAGTAACGGATGATGAAAGCGAATACAACCAAAAAATGGCAAAACTCCGTATGCAAATTGATGAATTTGATGGAAAACTATTAGAGATTTTGGGTAACCGAATGAAAATAGCGGATAAAATTGGTTTGCTTAAGAAAGAAAAAAACGTGGCTATTTTACAAAACCAACGTTGGAACGAAATCTTAGGAAAAATGATTTTAGAAGGAGAAGAAAAGGGATTAAGTAATGAATTTGTAATGCAATTGTTTAAGGCAATTCACCAAGAGAGTATTAGTCATCAGGAAAAAGTGATAAATAAATAATTTTTAACTAGAAACACTATCTTTGCTTTTATTAATAATTTGGAGTAGTGAATAAATGCTCAATATCTAACTTTACATGACAGGAATCGTTTATAAATCTACTGGAAGCTGGTACACCATTAAAACTGAAAATGGTGCTTTTTTAGAGTGCCGTATAAAAGGTAAATTTAGAATGAAAGGCATCAAAAGTACCAATCCTATTGCGGTGGGCGACGTTGTAGATTATGATATTGAAAACACAACTGATGAAACCACTGGAGTTATTACAGCGATTCATGATAGAAAAAATTACATTGTAAGAAAATCTGTTAATTTATCGCATCAATTGCATATTATTGCGGCTAATATTGATGTGGTTTTTTTATTGGTTACGATTAATAATCCGCCAACAACTACCAGTTTTATCGACCGATTTTTAGTTACCGCCGAAGCTTATGGAATTGAAGCCGTAATTGTCTTCAATAAAATTGATACGTTTGATGATGCTACTTTAGACGAACAATTGTATTTACAACATGTGTATTCGTCAATTGGTTACAAATGTTTGCGTGTTTCCGCTAAAGATGGAAAAGGAATTGATGAATTGAAAGCCTTAATGAAAGATAAAGTTTCGATGTTCTCGGGTCATTCAGGCGTAGGGAAATCAACTTTGGTAAATACTTTAGAACCAGGATTGAATTTAAAAACCAAACAAATTTCGGAATCCCATTCACAAGGAAAACATACTACAACATTTGCCGAAATGTTTGATTTATCTTTTGGAGCTAAAATTATCGATACGCCTGGTATTCGTGGTTTTGGTATTGTGGATATGGATAAACAAGAAATTGGCAACTATTTTCCTGAATTTTTTGCCTTGAAAGACCAATGTAAGTTTAACAACTGTTTGCATAAAGACGAACCGCATTGTGCTATTAAAAAAGCTTTGGAAAATGATGAAATTTCGTGGTCCCGCTATAAAAGTTATACCCAAATTTTAGAAGGCGACGAAGAACAATATCGTGCTGATATTTATGATGCCGAACGAAGAGCTAGTGATGAAACTAGGAAATCATAAAGAAGTGATTTATTGCGTCTCAAGATCTAAAAATAGTTTAGTACATTTTTGTTAAAAAATAATCGAAATACGGATTTCCGTAAATAAATTCTGTTATTTTTTTTATTTTTGGTAAATGAAAGCAGTTATCCAAAGAGTTTCTCAATCATCTGTAACAATTAATGGGCAAGTTGTAGCCCAAATTCAAAATGGATTACTAGTTTTAATTGGAATTGAAGATGCCGATAATCAAGAAGATATTAATTGGTTGTCTTCAAAAATTGTAGGTTTACGCATATTTCCAGATAATAATAATGTAATGAATTTATCGTTAAAAGATATTGATGGAGATTTAATTGTTGTTTCTCAATTTACATTACATGCTGCAACCAAAAAAGGGAATCGCCCTAGTTATATTAAAGCTTCCAAGCCAGAAATTGCTATTCCTCTTTACGAATCTTTCGTGCAACAAATGGAATTAGAATTAGGCAAAAAAATACAAACAGGTCAATTTGGTGCCGATATGAAAGTAAGTTTGGTTAATGATGGACCAGTAACAATTCTAATTGATACAAAGAATAAAGAATAATTATAAAGCAAATTTAATGTTTAAAAAAATCCTATTTTTTCTCATATTATCTTCATTAGGCTATTCGCAAGATTCTAAATTATCTACTTTATTAGTTTCTAAAGAACTGTCAGAAAATTCAAACAGTATAGTTCGCGATCAAAAAATAGAAATTGATATTACATCTTTGAATTTAATGCAAATAAGGAAGAAAAAAATAATATCCGTTCTAAATAGTAAGGGCTTAAATAATATTGATGCAGTTGAATATTATGATAAATCAACAAAAGTAAAATCAATTGAAGCAACCATTTATAATTCATTTGGAGCCGAAATCAAAAAGATAAAGAAGAAAGATTTTCAAGACAGAAGTGTTGTGGATGGTTTTTCTGTTTTAACGGATGGTAGAGTTTTATATTTAGATTATACCCCAATAACTTATCCTTTTACTATAGTTTATGAAAGTATAGTAGAGAGTAATAATACTGCATTTATTCCTTCTTGGTATCCGTTAGATGATTATTACGAAAGTATAGAGAAATCATCAATAAAAATTAACTACATAAAAGAATTAGGGTTTAAGTATAAAGAAAAGAATTTTGTTGGAGATAAAATAAAAAAAGAAGAAAATGAAAATTCTATATTGTTTACTGTAGAAAATATTTTTGCTGAAAAGCCAGAGGAATACTCCCCTATAATTGAGAAAAAATTCCCAGCAGTTATTTTTGGATTAGACAAATTTAATTTAGAAGGTTTTGAGGGAAGTGCTCTTTCTTGGGAAGAGTTTGGTAAATTGTGGTACAAAAATTTAGTATCAGATTCTGATGAAATTACTTCTGAAACGATAAGTAAAATTAATGAACTTGTAAAAAATGAATCGGATATTTTAAAAAAAGCAAAAATAATTTATGAGTTTGTTCAAAATAGAACACGCTATGTTAGTGTTCAGTTAGGAATAGGAGGTTGGAAACCGATGAAACCCTTAGATGTAGACAAATTAGGTTATGGTGATTGTAAAGCCTTATCTAATTATACTAGAGTACTCTTAAAAAATGTGGGCATAGAATCCTATTACACGGTAATATATGGAGATACTAAAAAGAAAGATTTTGATCAAGATTTTGTTTCGAAGCAAGGTAATCATGTAATTCTGACAATACCTTATCAAGGTAGAAATGTTTTTTTAGAGTGTACAAATCAAAGCGCACCATTTGGATATGGAGGCACATTTACAGATGATAGATATGCTTTGTTAATAAAGCCTCAAGGCGGACAAATTATTAAAACCAACTCTTACTCAGAGCTAGATAACGTTCAAATTATAAATGCAAAACTGTCATTTGATACAAATGGAAATTTAGATGGAAATATTAAGATTGTTTCTAAAGGAATTCAATATGATGATGTTTACAATATTCAAAATAATTCAAAACAAGATATCGAAGAATATTACAAGCAATCAAAGTTTCCTTGGATTAATAATTTAAAAATTGATTCTTTTTCATTTCTTAACGATAAGGATAAAATTGAGTTTACTGAGGATTTAAAAATACGGATAGAAAAAAATTTAATTAAAACGAGTAATGTTAATTTATTTTCCTTTAATATTTTTAACAAATTGACTTCAATTCCACAACGATATAAAAATCGTAAGTATCCATTAGACATTAAGAGAGGATTTTCAGATGAGGATATAGTGGAAATTGAGTTTCCAATTACTTTTAAAATAGAATCAATCCCTGATGATGTTCTAATTGAAAATAAATTTGGAAAATACCAGTTGATGTGTACAATTAAAAAT
>CAZCIV010000084.1:7127-9389 GCA_964498595.1 uncultured Flavobacterium sp. | reverse complement strand
GTTACATTTTCAACAGGATTATTAAATTCGTCTAAAATAACACCTTTTATACGGGCTTTTTGAGCCGAAACAGTCAAAGATAAAAGGCCAATAATGAATACAAAAAATATATTTTTCAAAAGAATGTGTTTTAATTATCTAAAAAAGTAAGATTCAAAGGTAGTGGAATTTTGCAAATTATCAGTAACAACAATCTTTAAATCGTTTCTTCCTTCAACGCAAATATTATCATCTAAATTGTGTACTAATTTTTTTGTTTTATAATCATATTCCATTAAAATCCATTTTCCATTCAAATACGCATTAAATGTATCGATATCAGAATGCAGATCATTTACAGAAACACTAATCGTTTTTTGATCTTTAATTGTGCTCCCATCTACAAAATTAACATTATAAATTCTTGGAGGTGTAGTATCTTGAGCAAGTTTATATTTTCCTAACGATTTCGTTTTAATGGTAAATGAATTTCCTTTTCTATACGTTGTATTGTAGGATAATTTATATCCATCAAGTGTTGCAATAAAAGTTTTTGATAATTGTTCTTCTGTTAAACCTTGAACATCATTAAATGTTATTGTTATATTTTTATGCACAGGAACGCTATCGTCATGCAATGTTAAAATATCATTACTAACATCAAAATTTAAATAAAAATCAGAATAAAAGGCATTTTCTGGGATTTGAACAGATACATTATTCTTTTCAAAAATAGATTCATTTTTTGCTTTAATAAAATAAGGCGTTTTTTGAATTATGTTTTTAATTTCAGGATTATTTAAACCAAATTCAATAGGAATTAGTAGCTCAACTTTATTATCATGAAAATCATATAATTCTATTCTATAATTGTAATTCGCATTAGGCCTTAGCTTTATTGTACCGTCTTTTGTATTACCCGCTACAATTGATAATGGATATTCTGATAACTGAAATAATTTTTGAATCCTTTGTCCCATCAAATGAAAACGTTCATAATCAATAAAATTATTAATGTAACGTGATTCATCAAAGGCAAAACTATCAAATCCATATTGATATTGTAAAACACCATTTAAATAAGCTTTTACCTTATACAAACCATTCTTGTTGTAGGCATTAGTACAAAAATCGTAAGCATTTATTCCGAATCCTATCCTACCGTTAGCTTGTACTTTTGTACCTAAGTAACTCCCATCAGATTGTTTTGAAAAATTAATATTTATAGGTTTTTGCGATTTATTAACCGTAGTTGAATCCAAGGGGTAAACTACTATTCCTTGAATCACTGGTTTTCTATCATCGTTAATTATTTTTTTAAAACCAAAATGCATAGGATTTAAAATTTCCTCTGACTTTGTATTTCTAAATTCAAAATGTAAATGAGGAGCCCCGCTTCCACCTGTGTTTCCCGTAAAAGCAATAACATCACCTTTCTTAACAAGTAATTCTGTTGGATACAAATACATTTCAACCTCATATGATTGCTCTTTGTATTGTTTAGATTTGATATATGTTTCAATAGCGCCATTAGCTTTTTGCAAATGACCATAAACAGAAGTATATCCGTTTGGATGAGTTATATAAATAGCCTTTCCATATCCAAATACAGAAATTTTGATTCGGGAAACATAACCATCACCCACTGCATAAACAGGTAAGCCTTCTATACCTTTGGTTTTGAAATCTAAACCAGAATGAAAATGATTACTTCGCAATTCGCCAAAAGATCCTGATAAATCTAAAGGAATCATTAAAGGCGATTGAAAATAGTCTTGAGGAAAATCTTGGCTATGAATTAAAAATGGGAGAAATAAAAAGGCTAATAAAAATTTCATACAAAATCTGTTTAGCGCTAAAATAGAAAAAAAATTTAAATTAAAACAGTCAAAAAAAATACGTTATTTAAAACAATAACAATCAATTAGTTATGAATACATAAAATTAATTCATAAAAATTAATAAAAAGTATTGCTATTTTTGAATACTAATGCTAACTTTGTGAAATAATGAAATGAATTTATCATTAATGACTGAATTATCTGAATTAATTGATTCTCTCGAAGTTAAATTTTTTAAGCTCAACCAAAAAGTCGTTCAGCTTGAAAAGAAAAACATTGAGTTGCAAAATGAATTGTTGCTTTCTAAAAAAAATCAACAGATGCAATCAAATGAAATAGAAACTTTAAAGAATCAACTAGATACTCTTAAAATGGTTAATTCATTATTAGGCAGTGAAGAAAATAAACGAGAAACAAAACTCAAAATAAATTCATTAATCAG
>CAZCIV010000084.1:0-7027 GCA_964498595.1 uncultured Flavobacterium sp. | reverse complement strand
TAATAAACAAAGATACTGCCTACATTAGTATATATTTGATAAACTCAACACTAACAAATTAAACGAGTGAATCTTTGCAACTATAACAAGCCCTTTGGTGGGAAGTTTGAACTGCAGGTTAGCTCAAATCTTGTATAACAGAGTTTATACAAACACCTAATGTAGGCTTTTTTATATAATTTTTTTAACTAACATATGGATATAATAAGCATAATAATTGGAATCGTTGTAGGTATAGCTGGAGGTTTTGGTATTGCTAAATTTTTAGAAAAAAGCAATGTTTCTAACTTAATTAAAAATGCAAAAAAGGAAGCTGCTTCCATTTTAAAAGATGCAAAAACAGAAGCAGAAGCTGCAAAAAAAGATAAAATACTTCAAGCTAAAGAAAAATTTTTAGAATTAAAAGCAGAACATGAACAAGTAATTTTAGCTCGCGATAAAAAAATGGCGGAAGCTGAAAAAAGAACGCGTGATAAAGAATCTCAAGTTTCAAATGAATTAGCAAAAGCTAAAAAAATCAACGATGAAGTTGAAGCTAAAATTGCTGATTACAATAACAAAATAGAATATTTAGACAAAAAACAGCAAGAAATCGATAAACTTCACAGAAGTCAAGTAGAGCAACTAGAAGCTATTTCTGGTTTATCTGCTGAAGATGCGAAAAATCAATTGGTTGAAAGCTTAAAAGCAGAAGCAAAAACCAATGCTATGTCGTACATTCAAGACACTGTTGAAGAGGCTAAAATGACAGCCCAACAAGAAGCTAAGAAAATCATTATTAATACCATACAAAGAGTTGGTACTGAAGAAGCAGTTGAAAATTGTGTTTCTGTATTCAACATTGAATCAGATGATGTAAAAGGTAGAATCATTGGTCGTGAAGGGCGTAACATTAGAGCTTTAGAAGCAGCAACTGGAGTTGAAATCATTGTTGACGATACACCAGAAGCTATCATCTTATCTTGTTTTGACCCTGTTAGAAGAGAAATCGCTCGTTTAGCATTACACAAATTAGTAACTGATGGTCGTATTCACCCAGCACGTATCGAAGAAGTGGTTGCTAAAACTGCAAAACAAATCGATGAGGAAATCATTGAAACAGGTAAACGTACTGTAATTGATTTAGGTATTCACGGATTACATCCTGAATTAATCAAAGTAGTAGGTAGAATGAAATACCGTTCTTCTTACGGACAAAACTTATTACAACACTCAAGAGAAGTAGCTAAATTGTGTGGTATCATGGCAGCTGAATTAGGATTAAACGTTAAATTAGCGAAGAGAGCTGGTTTATTACACGATATTGGAAAAGTGCCAGATACCGAAAGTGAATTACCTCACGCTATTTTAGGTATGCAATGGGCTGAGAAATATGGTGAAAAAGAAGAGGTTTGCAACGCTATTGGAGCACACCATGACGAAATTGAAATGAAATCATTAATTTCTCCTATCATTCAAGTTTGTGATGCTATTTCTGGAGCACGTCCTGGTGCAAGAAGACAAGTTTTAGATTCTTACATCCAACGTTTAAAAGATTTAGAAGATATCGCTTTCGGATTTAATGGAGTTAAGAATGCCTATGCTATTCAAGCAGGTAGAGAATTACGTGTAATTGTTGAAAGCGAAAAAGTTTCTGATGAAGCAGCAGCTAATCTTTCTTTTGATATTTCACAAAAAATTCAAACGGAAATGACTTATCCTGGTCAGGTGAAAATTACAGTAATTAGAGAAACTAGAGCTGTCAATATTGCGAAGTAATTTTTAAGTCGCAGTATTCAGTCGCAGTTGACAGTAAATATTTAAAAAAGGGGTTTTCAAAATTTTGAAAATCCCTTTTTTATATCCAAAACTGTTACAGATTACTTAGACTACGACCGAAAACTATTTACGTGGATGATAGTTTTTCAACACTTCCGACAAGAATTTTCTATCCAAATGCATATACACTTCTGTAGTAGTAATTGATTCGTGCCCGAGCATTAATTGTATCGAACGTAAATCGGCCCCATTTTCCAATAAATGTGTTGCAAAAGAATGTCGGAATGTATGTGGACTGATAGTTTTATTTAAATTGATTTTTACCGCCAAATCTTTTATAATGGTAAATACCATAGCACGAGTTAATCGTCTTCCTCTTCTATTTAAAAATAACGTGTCCTCATGTCCTTTTTGTACAGGATAATGCACGCGAATTAAATTCACATAAGAAGTTATGTATTTTATTGTAGAATCTCCTACTGGCACAAAACGCTGCTTGTTTCCTTTTCCTGTGATTTTAACAAAACCTTCTTCAAAAAATAAATCGGAAATTTTTAACCCTACTAATTCCGACACACGCAAACCACAACTGTACAGGGCTTCTAACATTGCTCTGTTGCGTTCACCTTCTGGAGTAGATAAATCTATAGCCGCAATTAAAGCATCAATTTCTTCTGTGGCTAATGTATCTGGAAGTTTTCGGCCTGTTTTTGGAACTTCAATTAATTCTAGCGGTGTATCTTTTCGATAATCTTCAAAAACCAAATAATTAAAAAAGCTTTTTAAACCCGAAATTATTCGTGATTGACTCCTAGCATTTACTTTTGGAGCGATTTCATAAATAAATTGCTGAATGGTTTCTTCTGTTATAGTAATTGGAGTAACCTTTATATCGTGTTGGTTTAAAAACAAAACCAACTTTTCGATATCAAAAGAATAATTTTCTATAGTGTTCTTAGAAAGCCCACGCTCTAAGCGCAGATAATTTTGATATTCTTTAATATACGATTGCCAAGTGCTCATTTATCAAATGTAGGTAATTTATAGCAATAAAAAAATCCCGCTCGAAAGCGGGATTTTTAACTTATTTAAGTTACAAATTAGAATCTGTATCCTAAACCAATTTGTAAACCTGCATTTCCGAAATCAAAACCATCAACATCAGAAATATTAGCTAAACCAAGGTTGTAACGAGCGTCAAACATTAATCCATTTGACAATTCATAACCAGCTCCAAATCCTAAACCAAAATCTAAAGATTTAGTAGCTTCGTCAACAAGATCTTCTTGAGCAGCAATTTTGAATGCAATCTCTGGACCTGCTTGTAAAGATAAACCTTCCATAACATAATACTTAGCCATGATTGGTAATCTTAAATAATCAATACCAGCATCATCACTAGCACCTTCTGTAGAATACATTAATTCAGGTTGAACATGGAATTTTTCAGAAACAGCGAAATCTACTAAACCTCCAATGTAGAAACCTCCTCTTGGATCTGTATCAGCATCTCCTGTAAAGTTTGTTGAGCTGTAACCAGCTTTAACACCAAATTTCATGTCAGATGATCCTTTTTTAGCATCATCTTGTGCATTTGCGAAACCGAAAGCTAAAATAGCAACGGCAGATAATAAAACTTTTTTCATGTTTAGTTTAAATTTAAAGTTAATAGAGCAAATTTATAGCATTTTTTTATACGAAATAACATATTTTGTTATGTTATTAACAATTTTATTAACAATTAAAAACGAAATTGTTAATAATCAACATGTTGTAGTTTTAAAAATTAACGATTTTATATTAACTTTAATACTTGTTAATAGTGCTTAAAACTTAGCAAAAAAAGTAAAATACTAATTTTCAAACAGTTCCTAAAATCGTTAAAAAGTGTATTTTATCGGCTTTTATACTAAAAAGTGCTAGATTGCGTTATAAATCAAAAAATAATAAAATGAAAAAAGCATTTGCAACCTTATTAGTTTTGTTCCTTGGAACAAATTTTTCTCAAGCACAGTTATTAACATTGGGCATTAAAGGAGGAGCTAGCTTCACCAATTACTCAGGCAGCAGCATTGGAAATATAGAAACAAGCGCTATCACTAACTACCATGGTGGACTTATAGCTGAATTAAAAGTATTTGACAATTTTGCTATTCAACCTGAGCTTTTGTATTCTACCCAAGGCGCTAAACTTAAATACCTTTCTGACGAAATTAAAAATGAATTAGGCTATTTATCACTACCGGTAATGGCCAAATTTTATTTAACTTCCAATGGCTTGAGTCTCGAATTCGGGCCACAAGCATCGGTGTTAGTTAGCGAAAGAAATAAGGTAAATACGAATGACACCAATACTTTTGAACTAGGTATGGCTGGGGGATTGAGTTATAAATTAACCAAAAGCATATTTGTTTCAGGACGCTATGTTGCTGGGTTAACAGAAGCTAAAAAAGATGCCGAAGTAAAAAATTCAGTAGTTCAGTTTTCTGTGGGGCTCATGTTTTAATTCCCTTCTTTCATAATATTTTACTAAAACCATTCCAGAAAGGAATGGTTTTTTTAATTTTACAAAAATATTTGTATGAAAATCATCATAATAAACGGCCCAAATCTTAATTTATTAGGAAAACGCGAACCAACAGTTTATGGAAGTGAAAGTTTCGAATCGTATTTCGATAAATTAAAAACTGAATTTCCAATGTTATTATTTGACTATTATCAGAGTAATATTGAAGGAGAAATTATTTCTAAGCTTCAAGAAATAGGTTTTAGTTATGATGGCATTATTTTGAATGCTGGAGCTTACACACATACTTCGATTGGTATTGGCGATGCTGTTAAAGCTATTACCACTCCGGTTGTGGAAGTTCATATATCAAATACTTTTTCTAGAGAATCCTTTCGTCACCAATCTTATATTTCAGCAAATGCAAAAGGAGTGATTATTGGATTCGGCTTACAGAGTTACAAACTAGCTGTACAATCTTTTCTCTAATGCAACCTTTTAATGGCCATATTCGTCTCTAAATAAAAATTCTATGCATAAAATTCTGCTTTTTTTAGTATTTCTTTCAAGTTCAATTAGTTTTGGACAAATTAAGGGAACAATCAAAGATAAGGATGGAAATCCACTTCCTTTTGTAAACATTTACATTGAGAACACTTATATTGGAACCACTTCAAATGAGTTAGGAAAATACGAACTTAACACTTCTGAACAAAAAAATGTTCACTTAATATTTCAATTTTTAGGATTTAAGACTCAAAAACACATTTTGAACATAACAAGTTTTCCTTATGAATTTGATGTGACGCTTCAAGAAGAAGATTTTCAATTGAAAGAAGTACTCATCGTTAATGGTGAAAATCCTGCCAATGGAATAATCAGAAATGCAATCAAGTTCAAAAAGAAAAATGCTGCTAAAACTGATAAATTTGAAGCCGATTTTTATTCGAGAGGTATTTTTAGAGCTAAGGATATTCCTAAAAAATTCATGGGCGTTGAGATTGGCGACTTAGATGGTAATTTGGATTCAACTCGAAGTGGTATTATTTACCAATCGGAAACGGTTTCAAAAATTAAATTTCAAAAGCCTAATAATTTAAAAGAGGAGATTATTGCTTCAAAAGTAGCTGGTAACGATAATGGCTTTAGCTACAACACCGCTTTGAATACTAATTATGATTTTTACGAAAACTATGTTGACTTTGGAATCAATATGGTTTCTCCTATTGCAGACAATGCATTCAATTACTATAAATATAAACTAGAAAGCACATTTTACGATGATAAAAACCAGTTAATCAATAAGATTTTAGTAACCCCAAAACGTGATAAAGAGCCAGTTTTTGAAGGTTATATTTATATTGTAGAAGATTCTTGGTCTATTTTCGGGATTGACTTAGACATTAAAGGTTACAGAATGCAAGAGCCAATATTAGAAACCATGAAACTGACGCAAAATTTCAGTTATAATTCGGAAAGTAAAATTTGGGCTAAGAACATTCAAGCTTTGGATTTTCAAGCGGGAATTTTTGGAATGAAATTTACGGGAAAATTTACGCACGTTTTCACAAATTACAACTTTAAAGATGCCTTCGAGAAGAAAACTTTTGGGAAAGAAATCGTCACGTTTGCCGAAAATGCTAATAAAAAAGAAGTATCGTATTGGGAAGAAAATCGTCCGGTTCCACTAACAGAGGAGGAAACTACGAATTATGTTAAAAAAGACAGCATCCAAACCATAAGAAAATCGCAAGTGTATTTGGATTCGATTGATGCTAAAGGCAATAAATTTAAGTTGTTAAAGATTATTACGGGTTATACCTATAAGAACTCGTTTAAGAATTGGAATTTCAACTATCAAGGTTTGACCAATTTGAGTTCTTTGAGTTTTAATACTGTTCAAGGTTGGAATTTAGACAGTGGGTTTTCTTTTAGAAAATGGAATGAAGAAACAGGGAAATATACTTCCATTTCATCTACATTTAATTATGGTTTTGCAGAAGATAGATTGCGCGTAAAAGGTAATTTTTATCACCGATTTAACAACATAAACAACGCTTACATTAGTTTAAACGGAGGAAGTACCATAAGTCAGTTCAATCCAAATGAACCTATTAGTAATTTGGTGAATTCTGTTGCTACGCTTTTCTTTAAAAACAATTACATGAAATTGTACAATAAAGAATTTGCTGAAATCAACTACGGAAGAGAAGTTACCAATGGCATTTTTGTTAATGGAAAATTAGTTTACGAAAACCGTCGTGCGTTATTTAACAACACGGATTATACAATCATTAAAAACGATGATTTGTATTTTTCCAATGATCCATTACAGCCCGACAATTATACTTCGGTTCCGTTTGAACAACATCATATTATGAAAGCGAGTTTAGGTACGCGCATTCGTTTTGGTCAAAAATATATTTCACGCCCTGACGGAAAGATTAACATCCAGAACGATAATTATCCTATATTGAGTTTTTACTATGAAAAAGCATTTGGTGCTTCAAATAGTAACTACCATTACGATTTAATCAGTGGAACGATTGATTATAACAAAACTATTGGCAACAAAGGTGATTTTGGACTTCGTTTTAAAGCGGGTAAATTCTTTAATGCCGATAATATTTCGTTTGTAGATTATAAACACTTTAACGGAAATCAAACGCATGTGAACTTATTGAATAATTCTTTGAATGCGTTTAACTTGTTACCTTATTATAGTCATTCTACAAATGATGCGTATTTGGAAACGCATATTGA